>JAIUYC010001041.1 GCA_020216575.1 Coleofasciculus sp. S288
CTGAAAACTTTCAATTCCGTAGACTCGCAATCACACCCTTGTTTTTGCATCTGGCTTGCTGGGTGTTCCGTCGCCAGGAAAAATTCCCGACCAAAAAAAGTGAGTTTTATAAGCAATGTCTAGACCTTCTCCTCGTCAAATGGGATGAAACTAGGGGAATTCAGCGAGATGAAGTTTACCGGGGGTTTTTATTGCCCCAAAAGCTGAGGCTGCTGAGTCAGGTTGCAGCCGTGTCGTTTGAGCAGGGACAGTACTTCTTTGAGCAACAGATTATTGAGAGACACATTGGCGACTATATCCGCGATCTACCGAATGCTCCTACTGAGCCGGAGGAATTGCAACTGGATAGTGAAGTAGTGCTCAAGGCTATAGAGTTGCAACATGGTTTATTGACAGAACGAGTGCGGGGAATTTTCTCCTTCTCTTATTTGGCGTTTCAAGAATACTTCACTGCCCGGAAAATCGTTGCCAGTCATAATTTACAAGCCTTAGAGAAACCCCTGGAACGTCTGGTGAGTCACATCACAGAACCCCGTTGGCGCGAAATCTTTTTGTTGACGGCTGCCATGCTGCGGAGTGCAGACTCCCTGGTACAGTTGATGAAGCAGCAAGTTGATGGGCTAGTCGCCCAAGACCCGTATCTCCAAGAGTTTTTAACCTGGGCGAGTCAAAAGTCCCAAGTTGTTCCTCCCCAGCCATCTGCAATTCGCGCTTTTTACTTTGCCCTTGCCCGGACTCCTCAGCTTGCCCCTCAATTCGCCCTTGCCTGTACCCTCGATCGGGGTATTTTTCTAGATGCGGCACTGGATGACTTGGTGTTGGAGAGTGCTATTGACTCTAGCTCTGATTTTGCCCATGCCTATGCCTGTGCTGACGCCCTGAGCAATGCCCTCACCATTGTTGTGGATCTGGGGTTACAGCAGTCCCTGCAACAACTCCAAGACCAACTCCCTGACTCAAAACGGGACAGAGAACGGTTTCAGGAATGGTGGCAAACAAACCATGCAGCTTGGAGTGAGCGGTTAAGGGAAGCGATCGCACTTCATCGAAATATACAGCATCAGTGGCACTTCAGCCCTGAACAGCAGCAAGTGTTGCAACGCTATTATGATGCCAATCAGTTGCTAATCGATTGTCTCAATAGTAACTGTGAAGTGACGGCTGCCGTGCGGCAGGAGATTGAAGCCGCCTTGTTGTTGCCGCAGAAGGAACTTGAGGAGAGGGAATGGCAGTAGAGTTGAGGTTAATTGCTCATGAGGCGCGATCGCTCCTGACGCTCATGTAAAGGCTCGATGGATGTTGGGTTTTGCGAGCGCTCACTCTGACTATTAAATATAATTAGCTAATACAGCTTATAGTCTGTCCAGATTTAACTCCCCCAGTAAATCACGGTCATGCCTGAACTAGGACTTTTGGAAGAAAAAGAAGAAGTTAAATTTTTTGAGGAAGATGAAGACCAAGAAAATGGGATTGAATCTAATGTTAGGCAAATATCAGAATTAGAGGAAATTTCAGGAATTGTTGTAGCTGGAACTGACTGGACAACAGCAACTATAGTCGATCAGCTTGTCCGTGAGAACATCCAACTTAATCCAAGATTCCAAAGACGAGATGCTTGGAACATAACTCGTAAAAGTAGGTTTATAGAATCAATTATTCTTGGGTTTCCCATTCCACAAATAGTCTTAGCTTCCAATGAAAAAGAACGGGGAAAGTTTATAGTTCTTGATGGTAAGCAACGCTTACTTACTATTCTTCAGTTTTATGGGAAAAGTGAAACTCAAAATAATAGTTTTTCTTTGAAAGGATTAGAGTTTAGACCTGATATAAATGGTTGCAAACATGAAGATCTAGAAAATAATCCTCTCTTTAAATCAGTACTTGATGCTCTCGACAACCAAACCATTCGTACTACATTGATTCGGAATTGGCATACTGAAAATTTTCTCTACAAGATTTTCCTACGCCTTAATGTAGAGAGTACCCCTCTATCTCCACAAGAGCTGAGGCAAGCGTTACATCCAGGAGATTTTATCAACTTTTTAGATGACCAATCAGTTAAAAGTCAGGCTTTGAGAAAAATCTTCAAATCCAAAAATCCTGATTTTCGGATGCGTGATGTCGAATTACTTTTACGATACGTAGCATTCCATTATTTCCTATCCGAATATCGTGGTAATCTTAAAGCATTTCTTGATATGACTTGCAAAGAACTCAATAAGAATTGGAACAAGAAAGCCTCTGATATTCAAGATACAGTTACCCAATTTGAGAACGCAGTGCAAACAAGTATTAATATATTTGGAGAAAAAAATGTCTCTCGTTTGTGGTTGAGCAGTTCTAATACTTATCGAAGCCAATTTAATCGAGCTATTTTAGATGTAATGGTTTTTTACTTCTCAGACCAGATAATAAGGCAATCTGCTGAAGACAATAAGGCAGAAGTGGAAGATGCTTTTAAGAAGTTATGCTCATCTAATAGTAGCTTTAGAGAAGCTATTGAGGGAACAACGAAGAACATTCGTGAAACTCACACTCGTCTCTCACTATGGGGCAGAGCTTTGTTAGAGGTTTTAGATGTAGAGTTTAATGTACCTGAACTCGTTGATAATCGTATTATCTTCAACGGTTT
>JAIUYC010000017.1 GCA_020216575.1 Coleofasciculus sp. S288
CTAGTTGACTAAACATGGTCTTATTGATTCTTTACGGATTCGCTTAACCTAAAATTTTGAATGGGGAAAAGGCGAAAGGTGAGTACACAGTTAGATAAATTAATTCAAGAATTTCTCGATATTTTAGAACGTAAGGAAGTTCAACTGCTTTCTTGGGGAGTTGTGGATGGCGGATTTTCTGAGGATGAACTGGAAGAACTGGCTGAAGAATTCCTAACCGATAAAGAGGCTGATGAGGATGTTTGGGATTTTTTAGATGAGATGATAGAAGAACGGCGCTTGCTGTTTGAACTAAACCTCAGAGGGAATCGCCGTTTTCGCACCCGGATGGCAGAAGCCGTCAGATTGTTCGCACGCTTACGCCAACTTTTCCCTAACAATAATTGGCAAACTGCACCCACTCTTGTTGCTGATTATCGCTTTCAAATTCGTCCGCGAGTTTATCCACGACGGCACATTTCACCAGAAAAAGCGATCGCACAGCTTGAAGCCGAAAAGCTGCTAAACCCCATCAGGCAAAAGGTGCTTGAGGCGATGCTGCGCTCACCCAACCGAGGTGAACTCCATCTGGCAGATTTCCAGTTACGTGCCACGATGCAGATGCTGCGGAACTTGAACAGTACCAGAAGCCGAGGCACGATTGTCTGCGCCGGAACTGGAACGGGGAAGACTTTGACATTTTACCTGCCAGCGCTGTCACACATCGCGGGTTTGGTGAAAAAGAATCAGTTTTGGAGCAAGTCCCTCGCCATTTATCCCCGAAATGAACTGCTCAAAGACCAGTTTTCCGAAACATATATTGAAGCACGCCGTCTAGATGCTGTCCTCCAGGCAGAAGGGAAGCGAAAAATCCTCATGGGTGCTTTCTTTGGACTGACTCCAAGAAAAGCTTCTTTAGAAGATAAGCAGTTGAATCGGTGGCAATCGGAAGCTGGGGGGTTTACCTGTCCTTACTTGCGATGTCCCAGATGCGAGGGTGCGCTATCCTGGCGACGGGTGGATGTGGAGGCAGGTAAAGAGCGACTTTCTTGTATGACCCAGTCTTGTGGTGCTGTCATTCAGGAAGACGAGGTGGTTCTGACTCGCGATCGCATGGCGAAAACGCCTCCCGATTTAGTCTTCACCACCACAGAAATGCTAAATCGGTCGATGGGGGACTCTCAGTACGCTCATGTGTTCGGCATCGGTGCAGAGAAACCGCCCCAGATGGTGCTGCTGGATGAGGTGCATACCTATACCGGAATTCATGGGGCGCAAGTGGCTTACTTGCTGCGTCGATGGCAGAAGGTCATTAATAAAAAAGTACAATTCACCGGACTCTCGGCGACGCTGCAAAGTGCTGAGGAATTTTTTACCCAACTCACGGGTCTTTCCCCTGGTTCGGTTAAGGAAATTTCTCCGGGTGAAGATTTGTTGGCGGAGGGGATGGAGTATCAACTGGTTCTCAGGGGCGACCCGGTATCGGGGACAAGTTTGCTCTCTACCAGTATTCAGACGGCGATGCTGTTGCGGCGCGTACTCGATCCCTCTCTCGACCCACCCAGTCACGGAATTTATGGTTCCCGCGTCTTTGCCTTCACGGATGATTTGGATGTCACCAATCGCTTATTCCACAACCTTTTAGATGCTGAAGGTCGGGACAGTTGGGGTCGTCCGATGGCACGACGACAGCCACTCGCGGTTTTGCGATCGCATGGTGCTGCGAATAGTGCAGAACGCCTGATTGCCGGACAATCCTGGCACCTGTGCGAGGAAATCGGTCATGCGCTGCAAATCCCCTTGAGTATTGGGCGCACCAGTTCTCAGGATACAGGCGTTACCCCAGATTCAGACGCGGTTGTTGCTACTGCTGCCCTGGAAGTGGGATTTAACGACCCGGAAGTGGGTGCGGTGATGCAGCACAAGGCACCCAGAGATATGGCATCGTTTCTCCAGCGAAAGGGAAGGGCGGGACGGCGCAGAACCATGCGACCTTGGACAGTGGTGGTGCTTTCGGATTACGGACGCGATCGCATTGCCTATCAAGGTTACGATGTCCTGTTTAACCCCATCTTGGAAAAGCGATCGCTCCCTATTGCCAACCGCTATGTCCTGCGAATTCAAGCGGTTTTTGCCTTCATGGATTGGGTGGCTCAACAACTTCCGGCTAGAACTAGCAAAGGAAGCGTGTGGAATGACTTTGCCAGTCTGTCTACCTATGCCAGCGTTCGCCAGCAACAGGAAATCACCTTAATTGAGAATATTCTAGAAACCGAGGTGGGGCAACGCGACCTGGAAGCTTACCTGCAATTGGCACTGCACCTGACTAAGGATGAGGTCGAGTCAATTCTGTGGGAACCGCCGAGGTCGTTGATGATGGCAGTGCTTCCCACGTTGTTGCGACGGCTGAAGTCTGGGTGGAAGCGAATTCCCCTTCACTCCGATGAATCCGACCAAGATTACCAGGTTCCCTTCGCACCTTTGCCCGATTTCGTTCCCCCGAACTTATTCAGCGATTTGCTGTTGCCAGAGGTGACGATTACCACGCCGCCACCGACGCGCAACAGCGAAGCGGATGTCAACCCCATGCCGATTGTCCAAGCGCTGAAAACCTTTGCGCCTGGGAGAGCAACGCGCCGATTCGGGGTGCAGCATATCCGTGCGACTCACTGGATTGCCCCGCCAGACTTACAGCGTCCGGAGCAGGAGTTGACCGTTGAGGACTACTGTAGCGAATTTGAGGAAGCAGGGAATTTTCAGTTTTGGCAAGACGGACAGGTTGTTGAGATTCGCTGCGTTCGTCCTTGGGCGATGAATCCGACCCAAGTTCCGGCTGATGTCTCCATCACCTCTAATGCTCAGTTAGAATGGCGCACTCAGATTGTACCGCCGGACTCTGGCACAAAACTGGATTTGCCTCAAGGTTCTCCCTGGTGTGAAATTATTGAAGAGGTTTGCTGCTTCACCCACAGCCAACAATCGCCTGTGGAGGTGCGACGGTTTGCGATCGCATCCCATGCTAACCTCCGCTTCCGCAACGGTGGGGAACTGGATACTACGATTCGCTTTACCCAGAAACAGGATGGTTGCCCTGCTGCGATTGGGTTTGCCCAATCGGTTGATGCTCTGGTGTTTCGCTTCCGCATCCCGGCTAGTTTCACAATTAGCCCCAGTGACGCGAATCGGGAGAAGATTCGGGCGTTTCGGACGGCGTATTTCCGGCATCAGGTCTTGACGGATGAAAGATTATGTGCATTCACCAATGTCTTTCAGCGGGATTGGCTGTGTCAAATCTATCTGTCGATGCTTAGTGCCCACGCATTGGCAGACCAAGTTTCTCTGGCTGAGGCGTTTGAGGCTCTCAGGGGTGAAGATATGGGTGAGGAAATGGCACAGGTGCTGGAAAACATCTTTCAGACGTTGAATGTGGAGGAGACGTTACTGGAAGAAGGGGAAGAACGGGATGAGTTGGCACCCGACCGGACGCAGGGGCGGCAGAGGGTACACGACCGACTGCGGGGACTTTGCAACCTTGAGGCGGTGCAAACGATTTTAAATGATGTTGCGCCAGTGCTTTGGTCAGAGCCAGATGAGGAGTGGCATCGGTGGGCGGCGCTACGGTTCAAGGCGACGCTGGGAGGGGCGCTGCTGGATGCTTGCGGGCAGTTGTGTCCTCAGTTTGATGCGGTTGAGCTGATTTTGGATATCGAGCCGGGAGTGCGATCGGAATCGCCGGATGCTGCTGCTATCCCTTCAGGGGTGGAGGAAATCTGGATTACGGAGTCTACGATTGGCGGCGGCGGGGTGATTGAGGAAATTTTACGGCGCTATGCGGCTGACCCAGCGAATTTCTTTCGGTTGGCTAGTAGTGCGCTTGAGCCTTCGGATTTCGAGATTGTGGACTCGGAACTGACTCGGTTACTGGAGTTGACCGAAACCAGTGCTGAGGTGGCTGAGGCAATGGTGGATGTGCGGTTGGCAACAGGGTATGGTGAACTGAAACAGGCAAGCGATCGCCTCCGAAACGTGCTGTCTTGTCAGGGGATTTTGGTGACGCATTCGGTGATGACGGCGATTAATGCACGGGTTTTGCGTTCGGGGAGTAACCAGGAAACGGATAAGCTGCTGCTGGATTTGATTCGCTTGTGGCATGAGGAGGAGGAACGGTTAGGGATTGAGATTGATGCGCGGGTTTTTGCTTATGTAGTCAGCAATGATGACCAGTTGGATCGGGCGTTATCGCATTTGGGTTTGGTTCAGCCTAATCCCTATTGGCGGTTTCAAGCGATTTATGGGTTGCTGTGGTCTAGGGGGAATATTTTGCGATCGCGGGCGCTGTCCTCTTACAATCCGTTTGCGGTGCTTCCCGATGCGGATCGAGAGCTGTTGCTGGATGTGTTACAGGTGAATGAACATCAGGTTTGGCTGGATGACCCGGATTGGCGGGAGCAGGTGGAGGAGGCGTTTAAGCGGGGTGTCTCGGTTTCGCTGATTGCTCGTCCTGATGCGAGGGGGGATTTGAAGTCAGCAATTTTGGGTTTGGCGGCAGAACCTGTGGAGCTTGGATTTTTGCAGGTTTATCCGCAGGTTGAAGGGGTGCAGAGGCATCCGCGTGGGTTTGCGGTAAGGTTGAGGGTGAGGGAGGCGGTACAGTGAGGGGCAATTACAAATCTACTGCTCGACAAATAAATAGTCAGAATTTTGTGACTTAATAATTCACGTTTACTGTTAGTAAAAATTTTATTTCTTAAATGATTTGATTATGAAACATAAATTAGAGGAACTATATTTAAAACTCAATGAGAGAACGCCAGCATTTCTACTACTCGGTCAGGATTATCTCCGATTCTCTACAGGTAAAGACCCCTTTTTATCAGAAATACTGCGAAAGTATAACCAAGGAGCAGAACCTATTCATTATGGGCAACTACTAGAAGGTGAAGCTAAGAATGAGCCTGAAAATGCACTGGAGTGGATGCAGCGACTTTGTGAGCGTTTGTCTGCTCCTGAGTGGTTAGAGCTAGTCGCTAGTTTTCCTTGGAGCGGTGTTTACACTTCAGCTATTGATGTAATTTGGCAAGAAGCTTTTAGAACTGAATGGCGTGAGATAGAGCCTTTGTATGATGCAGAAACACGTAACCCGATTGACCCGCGAAATCGTTTCCGGCTTCATTGTACATTTTTGTTTGGCTGTGTTAACCAAAGCATAGATAGAACAACCAAACGACCTCCTTTAAAAAATAGTGAGTTCTATAAGCGCGAATCAGCAGCCATGCTCCTAGCTCACAGACTACCTGAATTGATCACTCCCCTTGGAGTTCTCGTAATTGAGGGTTATGCTGGGGAACGTGATTGGTTCTCTCCCCAAAGATTGTTTGGAGTTATAGATACTCTTAACCCAGGTCAAACTCACCTTTTTAGTGCCACTGAAGAGCTGAGAAAAAATAGTTTAATTCTAGAATTAACTGAGCAGGGTAAGTTAGTTCTGCATAATGAAAGTTTGGCAACATATTTGTTAGAAGCTGAACAAGATGGACAGCTTCGATTGGGAGAGAAACCAGAGCAAGAAGAAAATGGTCGCTTAATTGAACTAGAAAATGGCAAGATACTAGAAGTTCCCTTAGAGCTTTGGAATCGGGTTCTTCGTTCAGCAACGATTTTGGACGATACAGTATTACTGCGACCTTCAACTATTAGCTTAGATAAACGCTACAGCGAATTTAGAAAGTTTTTGGCTGAGTCAAGCAGAAAACCTCTATGGTCAGGCTATCACAGAGATAGAAGATTTGCCTTTCGTCGTGACTTTGAGGATAGACTCCATGCAGAAGTCGAAAAAAAACTTAGATCGAATGAATTGCAGGATGAGCCTATCATCCTTCATGGGCAGTCAGGCATAGGCAAGAGTGTTGCGCTTGGCGCTCTTGCTTACTCAATACGACAAAATAAAAAACATCCTGTCCTCTTTATTGAGCGAAAATCTCAAAATCCTTCAGTTAATGACATAAATTCTTTCTGTAAGTGGGCTGAAGATGAGGAAGCAGCCACTACTCTTATAATTTGGGATGGAATGATTGAGCATGAGCAGTATTATGACTTTACAAAAAAATTAACAAGATTGGGGCGTAAAGTTGTTGTAGTGGGGAGTTGCTACCGAATAGCTCCAAACAATCTTTCTCAGAATAAAAAAAATTTTATAGAGGCTCCTGCTTGCTTGAGTTCAACTCCTTCTACAAAAGATAAAAAAAATGAAATTTATAGATTTATTGATTTTATTAATGAATTTAACTTTGAGCCATCTCTAGGTAAACGCCTCAAGAAATGGATAGATGAAGATGGGGAGAGATTTCTTGTTGCTTTATATCGAATACTACCAGGTACGAGAAGTCAGATTCGCTTAGCTTTAGACTATGAAGTTCGCTTTTTTGATGAAAAAGGAGTAACTCAAATCGCTAAAACAGAAGTACTGAAGCGAAAGACAGTACTAGAACTTGCCTTGGCAGTCGCCATACTTAAAAACAAGCCAAAATGGATTACTGCCGAGGATTTTAATTCATCAGAAGTTAAAAACACTAATGGTCAAGAGGAGACCAAAGTTCGGAAACTTATAGGGTTAGTTGTGGTGCCTGGTCGGTTTGATATCGAAATTCCTTTAGAAATTTTGATGCGTACTCTAGGGAAAGAAGGAAGTAACAATTTTGTAGAGACTATTAATCAGATAAATACTGATATTATTCAATGGTATCCAGATGAGGATGGCAATATATTTATTGGTACTCGTACACGTCTTGAAGCACAGTTGATTACAGACTCGCTCTTTCGCCACTCAGCTAGAGACGAAGTTGAGTATGCCAAAGAGCTTCTTATCAATGTTAGAGATAGAGGTAGCTTAATCGGAAAAATTGAAATTAATTTTGCTGTCAACTTAGTTAGAAATATGGGGCCGAATGGTGAATACTCAAAATATTTTGAAGATTATTTTCAGGATCTATCTACAACACTTAGCAGGGTAAGAGAAGAGCATAGCGTACAAAATCATCGCCTTATGCTTCAAGAGGCAACTCTGCTGCGAGAAGCAGCAAGGAGGCAAAGCGATAATAATTCCCAAAATAACATAGAAGAAATCTTAGATAAAGCAGAGATTGTATTACGTGATGCTCTGGATTTATTGGGAAGTGACCAGGAAGATAGTGAGAATAATGAATTTATAAATAAGCAACGTAGCCGCTTTTTAGTTGAGTTAGCATCTGTAATAGGAACCAAATTAAAACACATCTTGAAACGTGAGCCGAAAATTGAAAATTCAACTTCATTCTTCGATGAAATCAAGGAAATAGCCTTCCAAGCATTCTCCTTAGATCCAGAAAGCTACTATCCGATTGATGTTTTAAGCTGGACAACAGAATCTCTTCTCGAAAAAACAGATTTAGATTTAAATTTTCGTGCTGAGATTAGTGCTGATATACTCCACGCTTTTACAATCGCAGGATTTGAAGATTTTGATGCTATTCAACAACAGAATTTTCTTCGTAGGCGTCGCAAAATAGCCAACTTGTTAAATAGGCAAGATCTATCTGAGGATTCTTTCCAATCCTTGCTTGAGCTAAATCCTAGTGCAGCCCACTACCTCAAAGCTTACGAAATGCTTATGGATGAAGGAAGGACAGAAAAAACTCAAGATTTCTCTTTGTTACAGGTAGAAACAAATCTTAATGCCAACCAGCGCGAACGCTGTCAAACAGTTGTTAAATATTTGCAGGATAATATTCAAGCAATTAGTCAAGATGGGCGCTGTCTTTATCTATTACTACGAGTTTGGTGGCTAAGTAAGGCAGGTCAACAACTATCTTATGGTAAGCGTCAAACTGTACCTTTTACTAAGAAAGACTGGCAAGACTGTTTAAAAATTGTGCAAGCTGTAATGGCTACAAGTGAATTTGAATCCAACCCATCGCTAACCTATCTGAGCGGACTGTGCTATTTCCATATCGATCAGATACCAAAGGCACTGGACATTTTTAAAGAGCTTGAGAATGAATGGGGGGCAGGAGGTAGTAGGCGCATTAAGACGAGCCATTTGGCTAGTACAGAGAATGGGATTCCCATAGAATATAGTGGGCGAGTAGAGTGGAGACCTAAAAATCCACGTCATTCTGGAGAATTATACGTTGAAAAACTGCGAAGCTACATAAAGTTTATTCCGCAAGAGTTTGGAAGACCTGATATTCAATCCGATGAGCTATTACCTAAGTTTCACATTGCTTTCAACTTTATAGGACCAATTGCAGAGCGAACAGAACGTTATTCGTCAAACTTTTTGGAGAAAGGAAAATTATGAGTACATCAAATACAACATCCCTGATGTACCAGAAGCTCTGCGATCTTAAAGACGAAATTGAGCGTGCAGCTTTGCAGGTACATGGTGAAAAGGTTTTTTGGAAAAAAGATTTTCTTCTTTATCAAGGAACTCCAGCAGAGTTAAATTTCCAAAATGCAGTAACCTTGCTTTATAGACTTTACTGGGAGGCAGGGAATGAATCAGATGTTAAATTTTTAATCAAGAAATTTAAAGATTACGCTTTAGATCATGATGAAAGATTGACAGTTCACTTTAACTTTGTACGCACTCTTCGTACCTTTTTTCAGCATAATATTGCTAATCGATTAGCTTCAAATGCAAACAGAACGCAACTAGAGTGCAAAAAATGGTTTGAAAAACAATGCGCTAATTCTATACCAAATAATGATAATGATTGGGAAAAATGCTTATCAATTTTACTGACAGATGCTTCTGATTTTTTAAATACCTTGAGTAAATGTATTGGGAATATTGAACAAGACCAAATTAAAGGCAGTCAATTTATTCAGGATTGGAAATTTGAACGCAGCCGCTATTTTTCTGCAAACGATATAGATAATATGATTCGTGAAATTGCTGGTGATATGGGTCTAGAAGAAACTGTCAATGTTAAAAGCACTCGAGATAAGGTTATGAGTAACTGGAACAGCCTTGTGAAAACACTTCGCTATGACGAAGAGCCTAAAACTGAAATCAAACGTCTGATTGTGCAAGATATATTGAGTGCCAAAAAGCGATATCCATTATTACCAGAAGACATTATAAATAAATTTAATATTGAGGCAGGTTCAAGAGAAGTAGCAAATCTCCTTGATAAAGGTGCAGATTTTTATAAGGAAAACCGTTTTTTACTACGTGAACAGTTACTTGAGAAAATTCAACAATATGTTGAAATCACAAGTATGACATAAGTTCAGCTTCTCTGGTAGCAGCCCAATAGACACCTGACAAAATAGGATTTAGAGCAATTGACATTCACTGTAGCCCAATGACTCCTCAACTAATGGTTCAACCCTCAACCCTAATGTCCTCTGGCATTAGAATGAGCGAATTCGGTAACATTTACCTCTTCAGGTTCACATCAGAGTTACAATCTCGCTTTGAAGAACTTTTAGAGAAGAAAAAAGCTGATATACTCACCCCTGAAGAAGAAGCTGAATACGCCGGAATATCAGAACTAGAGCGTATTTTTACCTTAATTAACGCTCAACTTGCAGCCAAAAGTAAATGGTGCCCAACGCAACTCGAAGACTTGTACGACAACGAGCCAGATACCTCTGTGAATACTGCCACTCCCCCGAATACCTGAGTCCAGACCGTTTCACCATTGACCATATCATGCCCCAGTCTCTGGGAGGGTCAGACGAACCGGATAACCTTGCCTTAGCTTGCCATCGCTGTAACGAGCGTCACTATAACTTTACATCGGGAATTGACCCCCAGACCCAAGAAGAAATTCCCCTATTTAACCCCCGTCAACAACAGTGGTCTGACCATTTTATCTGGACAAAAGACGGTACGAAAATTTTCGGCACAACCCCTACAGGTAGAGCTACTTGCAATCGCTTTGACCTCAACGATGAACGTCGCGATGAGCCTTCCATTCAAATCGCTCGTCGTTTTTGGGTAGCAGCAGGCTGGCATCCACCTCAGTCCGATCCGCGTCAAGAATGAGATGAAATGCCCTCCCGATACATCCACTCCCGCCTAAGCTCCCGCCAAGTCCCCGACTTACTCCAGGCAATCTTCGTCACCGAACTTATGATCCCCAGCCGCTGCCTGTGGCTCGTCTCCCCCTGGATATCCGACATCCCCGTTATCGATAACAGCGCCAACACCTTCCTGTGCTTAGAACCCTCTTGGAGTCGCACCCGCGTTCACCTCTCCCAAGTCCTCGCCACCCTAGCCGAACAAGGAACCACCATCCACATCGCCACCCGTCCCGACACCCACAACCACAGCTTTCTAGAAGGACTCAACGCCAGAATTGACCGCCAAGACGTTGCCGTGCGCTTCCACATTGCCGAAGAACTCCATACCAAAGGTATCCTGGGAGACGGCTATTATCTCGCGGGTTCCATGAACTTCACCTACAACGGCATTACCGTCAACGAAGAAGCCTTAACTTACGAGACATCCCCAGAAATTATTGCCGAGCAACAGCTAATTTTCACCAACCGTTGGGGAGGGGTGAAGCCATAACCAATCCCACTAATTGTGAATGGATATAGCAACCTAACCTGCTTGCGTAATCAATTGACCAATGTGCTTCAAAATTTGCAAAACATCATAGAGTTCATTGCGTAGAGGAGCAGGAGAAAACACCCTTGAAATGTCATACTGAGGCGTACCCTGTTGACTCAACTTCACAAAAATAATCCCATCCCCATTCGTCACCATGCCAAAAGCCGATTTATCCGCGTGGGGATTTGCCATCATATAAGTCAGAGTTTGTGGAAGTGCAGACATAACAGAGATAGCCGTCCGTTTCGACTCCAATAGCGTCACCCAAAATCGATTTTGCAGCACCAAAACATCAATCCGCCCCCGCAGAATCTCAACTTCATCATCATCGTCATCTATAACGATCTCAACTGATGATTCCCCACGCATCTTAAACGGAGAATCGTAAAAACTAGCCCGTTCCAACAACGGCGAACCAATGAGTAACGTCACCGTTCCCTCAGTTAAATTCCCATCCGCTTGATGATAGAGATATCGGCGTCTAATTAAATCAAGAGAAGCTTTTTCTGCATCTGTAATTTCCGGTAAATCCTCATACCACTCTGTGAAAAATTGCTCATCTTCAGTCCGTCTCAGATTGAAGCGAGTTTCTACATCTGCCAAACTTTTAATAACTTCAGTAATTGCCGTTTTCTGTACCATGTTCTAACCCATTGCCTCCACATCCCGCAATCATTGCGCTAATCTAAAACCGTCCGATCCAGAGAAATCACCTGATCGGGTGCCAGCAGTCCTCCAACTTTCACGACTTGCAGTTCCCCTGTTTCTTGAGGGTTTTGCTCCCTGACTTTAGCGATCGCAATTTCGACTCCAGAGGCTTGAGCAATATAGAGTTTCTCCCCACTCCTCAGCACCCAGATGGGTTGGGGCCAAGTGTATCGAGGATGAAGCACTGCCTTGTGAATGACTTGATGCGTGAACTGGACAATCTGCTCGATATCGGCATCATTGCAAAACTCCCCCAACTGTGACCCAAAGGACTGTCTGAGTTCTGCTGTAGGAATGTGTTCAGCAACGTGTTCTGATGGTGTTGGTGATGGTTTGGCACGCTCCGATCGAGTGTGAGCCGGCACAACCAACGACTCGATAAAGCGACTCACCTGAGTCACAATCGAGTCAAAATCCCGCTCCATCAGCACATGACCTAGATGTTCTCTTAGTAGATTTCTCAGCGTCTCATCCGAGATATTGATGCCGCAGGTTCTCAGATAGACGGGAAGCTGCTCTCCCCAATCCCGACCACAGCCAACTTCCCCATTAGAGGCATCTTCTGCCTCGACCAATTCCATCAACCGTTGGTAACGGGTCTCACTATCCGTCATCGTGTGGGATTGTGTAGCTTGCTGCTCTGATAGCGAAGCTCTCGCAGAGGAATCAGGAGTGGGGAGCGACTGAGTCATGGCTCTTGTCGTAGGGTTTCATGCATAGATGAGATTGTCCGGTTCTTCTGGGTCGGAACCGCAGTCGAGCAGTCCCACCCTCAGCTTTCTGTAGAATCCTAACGCACCTGATAAGGCGTGTAAGCCTATCCTACTGTCAGGAAAAAACCACTTCTGGGGTTTAATCGAAACAAAGCGGGTCGCTACACTGAGACAGAGGAGTACCCGTTCGACAAGGGGATGCGGTTGTTGACATTGCCTTCATCTTACCGGGATAGGAGCTTACGCTATGATTCAATCCGTACCAAAACTACTAACATTTGAAGAGTTTCTGGAGTGGTATCCGGATGGACGAGGGCGTTACGAACTGCATGAGGGAGTCATTGTTGAGATGAATCCAACTGGAGACCACGAAGAGGTCGCTGCTTTTCTCAACCGAAAGCTCAATGTAGAACTCGATCGCAAAAACCTCCGCTACTTCATTCCCAGAACGTACCTTGTCAAGCCTAAGAGTATTCCTTCAGGTTATCAGCCCGATGTCATAGTCTTAGACAAAGATGCCGTGCAAGATGAGCCACTGTGGAAGAAATCATCAACTATCTCACAGGGAAAGTCAGTCAAACTGGCAGTAGAAGTTGTCAGCACCAACTGGCGAGATGATTACCTGACTAAAGCCAGGGATTATGAAGAAATGGGCATTCCTGAATATTGGATTGTTGATTACTTG
>JAIUYC010000018.1 GCA_020216575.1 Coleofasciculus sp. S288
TGAACTTCTATGGAATAACCCGCACCAGCAGCCAATTTTGCCAAGGTTTCAAACTTAGGAACTTGTTTGCCTGATTCAATCCGCGCTAGTTGTGATTGCTTCATTCCTACCCTTCTGGCGAATTCTCGCTGAGTCAACCCACTAGCAGCTCTGAGGGCAATAAGCAGACTTGCAATGCTAAATTCAGCTTTCAGTACGTCATACTCGGCTTTTACCGTTGGATCTGCTAACACATCAGCGCGGATGGAATCCCAGGAAATAGTGTTTGCGCTCATTTTTGCTTCCTTTTTTCCACGACTTTGCTTTTTTACGTTTCAATCTTGATAGTTAGCTAGTCTTCTTCAGCCAAGAAGGCTTTCATGCGAACTTCAGCAATTTCAATCTCTTTCATGGGAGTCTTCTGAGTTTTCTTCTGGAAGCCATGCAGGAGAATGAACCGCTGACCTGTATGGGCAAAGTAAAAAATTCGATAAATATTTGTATTTTGCTCTACCCGAATCTCAAACAGCTTTGAGTTTTTTATGAGACGAACGTGAGGCATCCCAATGAATGTGCCATTTGCTTGAAGCAGCTCAAAAATTCGGGCAAACTTTGCCTGAACTTTCGCCTCTTGTTTACGGAACCAAGTTAATGCAGGAGAACTACCATCTGACAACTGGTAGAAGTCAATTTGCCATCGATCCACTTAACTTTACTCATTTATGATAACAAAAATGTTATCGCGACTCAATTGGTGTGTCTAGTCTAGCCATAAATGTCTCTCGTACCCTCACTCCTTCACTTTCCAGAAACATCGTTAAAGAAAAGCGCCGAATCGCCGTTTGGACATGCTAACGCAAGCTCATCCCTTCTGTCTGAGCCAG
Organism: Coleofasciculus sp. S288; assembly: GCA_020216575.1. GTDB lineage: Bacteria > Cyanobacteriota > Cyanobacteriia > Cyanobacteriales > Coleofasciculaceae > JAIUYC01. Next base: position 864 of record JAIUYC010000018.1, read on the forward strand.
TTTTTGCACTTTCCACAGGAAATTATCCGGATTGAAAACCAGAGGTAAATATTCTTTCAACAAGAAAGGCAGAAGGCTCCAGGGCAGAGGGCTCTTATGCTTGTTTTTATGCCCAACTGCCCTCTGTATAAGAGGCGATTGACAAGGAGCAAGGGTATAAGTCCCCCGCCAGAATCTTTGGCCGCAATCTACTTGTCAGAACTAACGCGATCGCTCTTTTACATCCTCAACCCCTGGAGCAGAGTTGATCGAATTTGGCACGCACTTCCTGGATATCTTGCCACATCAACCACTTTGGGCTACCCTGCTCCCGTGAAGGATTCCTAAGCAGGTAAGCAGGGTGGAGAATCGGCATACACAGACGCCCTTCCCACTCAATCCAAGTACCGCGAATTTTCGTGATACCGCGCTTATCACCCGTTAACCCTTTCACGGCTGTCGCACCCGTCAGTAAAATTATTTTCGGGTCTACCAAGCGAATTTGCTCCAACAAATACGGCTTACAAGCTGCCCATTCGTCAGGGGTGGGAGTTCGATTGCCTGGTGGACGGCACTTATTCATGTTGCAGATAAAGACATCCTGCTCAGTATCGAGTTTCACGGATGCCAGGATTTTCTCTAACAGTTGCCCCGCCCTACCAACAAATGGTAGACCTGTCTCATCTTCGTTTTGGCCGGGTGCTTCCCCGATAATCATGATTGGGGCTTTGGGGTTGCCTCGTCCAATAACGGCATGGGTACGGTTGGCTCCCAAGTCACATCGATGACAAACGTTACAGTGTTGTGCGATCGGCTCCATTGAGTCGTAGGTGCCGGGAGGGATAGGAATTTTTGCATCAGTGGGAATGAGTTCGTATTGGACGTTAGTCGGTGTTAACTCACTAAACCCTGACTCGCCAAAAAGGCTCATCTGTTCTCCGTTGGACATAAATCTTTAGTGTCGAATCTGTAAATGCACAGAGTATTTAGTAAAACGTAGAAGACCCTTAAATTCTAAAGTGGATTCATGGCAACAGAAACTAATGAGCAAGATTCAGAGAAACTAGAGGTTAGGGATGGGGGGAGCAGTTTATTCAGATTCAGTTTATGCCCAGTAGCTGAAGTTGAAAATGCTCTAGTTCCTAGTTCTCAGCCCCTTCTCAATGAAGCTTTTTTGTAAAGAATCCCTCCTACAGGGCAACGCAATTTGAGGAAAATCAGTCATGATAGGGGCAACTAAGCTGTTAAATGCCGGAGGGAACCATGTCATCTGCACCGCTGTTTAGCGATCGCGCCGATGCTGGTGAGCAACTGGCTCAAGCGCTTCTGTTACATGTAAATCAGTTGAAAGAGGCTGGTATTTCTGCCGAACCCATTGTGTATGCCCTCCCTCGCGGTGGGATCCCCGTCGCTGCACCGGTGGCGCGTCACCTGAACTGTCCTCTAGATATTGTGGTGGCAAAAAAAATTACAACTCCCCAAAATCCAGAGTTTGCCATTGGTGCCGTGACGTCCGAAGGACAGGTTCTTTGGTCACGACAGAAACTTATAAGAAAAAAAAATGCTAGGTTGTGGGAAAATGCGCTGTGTCAAGCCCAAGAAAAAGCGCGAAATCAACTCGCTCAACTCTGTGTCGGTTGCCCAAAAGTTAATCCCCAAGGCGCCTTAGCCCTCCTGATTGATGATGGAATTGCCACAGGGATGACGATGGCAGCGGCAACACAAGCGTTGAAAGCCCAGAATCCAGCGCAAATTTGGATTTGTGCGCCAGTCGCACCAGCCGCACTGATGAAGTGGCTTTCTCAATGGTGCGATCGCTTGATTGTCCTCAAAACACCCGATCCGTTTTTCAGCGTCAGCCGATTCTACACCCAATTTCCTCAGGTGACAACCGAAGAAGCGTTAGTGTATTTGCAGAAGCACAACGTCTTGGGGGGTAGCCAAACCGACGACGCTGAACTATCCTAACGAGTAGTCCTACTCGTAGGGCTTCAGCTGCTGCACTTCCGCGAAAACGGGATGTATGGGGTCGTGAGCTTTTAGGTGTTCAGATGGATTCTAGCCGATTTTTCAATCCCTCAGAAGCGCAAGCCTTTCGGTACTCTTACTTGACGATTAGCAATGAGACTTTGGCAATTTTGGTGGCGCACTTTAGTTCTTGCAACGCAGTACAATCCACCTGAATCTATCGAGAATTTAATGGTCTTGTTGACACTTGCGTTTGGTTTGAACTGGACATTTGAGCCGAATGCTTGGCAGTACTCAGTCCTCAGTTCTAGCTTTGCCATTGGAGCAGCGGTATCAATGTGGGTGAGAGAGAGAATTATCCCTTCTCCGCGTCCGTTGGTGGCAAAAGTGCTAGCTGTTAGTATGTTACTACTCTACAGCTTGTTTGCCTTTGTTAATGTTGCTGCTTACGTGTAGCTCTTACGACTGGACTGGTGCAGGATCAGGCGATTCTTCGAGGGATCATAGGCGTAAATTTCTCGACCATGGGACGCCGTGGTAATTTTTCCTAGAGGTGGGTATCCTAAAATCGTCAGATGGGCGATCGCTCCTTCCAAGTCATCCACTTCTAAACACAAACTCATGCCACTTTGCGGCGAACTCTCAAACTCGAAGCGGTGGTTGTCTCTCGGCTTAAAGATTCCTAGGCGCAACCCTGGTAGCTGAAATTCAGCATAAACTTTTTGAAGCTGGAATGTTGGTTCTCGATCCAGCAGCTGCGTATAAAACTGAACCATATTCTCAACATCAGTAGCTGCTAGGGTGACAAAGGCGTGAGTGTATTGAAATGTCATAGAGTTGGTTCTGTCTTAGCAAAGAAAACAAAGTTTGCTGCTATCCGTGGATAACAACCTTAGGCCTATAGGAGTCCACTAATACAAAAAACGAGACTGAGAAACCTGCAAGTTTACGCAAGCATAACTCACAGGCATACCAAATCACTTGCACCACTAGGTTCCATATACGGCTGCGTTACCAGAGCTGTACATGGCGTAGGGAAGGGTGGTCTATCGCAATCCGATCCTTACAGCCGTGTCGAGCGGTGTTTGAATCGAATGGCAAACGATTTGGCTAGCTCGTTCTTATGGTTAATCATAGAACAGGATTGTTATAGATAATTAATTTCATGAGTAAATGCTGAAAGTGAGTTATATCAAATACCTAAATGTTTGCTACACAACGGGGAAAACTAAAAAAAGGTTAGCGTCTACCCATCGGTATCAATCATTTGTGTAAACGATCGTAGTGATAACAAAGGCAAGTGTCGTTTGCCTTTTGATTAAGCTGAAAAGCCTCTTGGCTCAACACAGTTCACTTAAGAGTATTTAGGGCTAATAAACCGGCACCACAGGCAGGCTCGTGGCGAGGAAAAATCACGTTTGCTAGAGGTGCTTGCCTGACGAGCGAGGCTGCAAATTTCTGGCGGATCTGAGAATTGCCACACCACACGCTGCCCATTGTTACAACTTCAAAGGTTTCACTGGAGCTAAAAAGAGCATTGATCGCAACCTGTGTAGCTTGTACCAGTGCTTGGAGAGCATCCTCTATAATGCAGATGGCGACTTCATCTCCCGAAGCTGCTGCTGCATCGACGATTGGAGCCAAAGCCGCGATATCCCGAACGCTCCAGCCTTGTTGATAGATTACTTCTACTACATTTTCAATACTCGGTAGACCGAGATGTTCTTTCAACCGCTCCTGGAGGCTGGTTGGTTGCGAACGACCATCGAAGGCTCTCAGCGCCGCTTGCAAACCGCAGATAGCAATCTGATAAGCGCTGCCTTCATCTCCAAGAAGATATCCCCAACCTCCAACTCGCTTCGTGCAGCCTCGAGCATTTCGTCCAAAAACAATCGAGCCAGTCCCTGCGATCGCAACAATTCCTACCGGATGACCCACTCCTCCCACTAAAGCGATCGCAGCATCGTGACAGATTACCACATTTGAGGGTTGCAATGCCCAGGTAATCGGCAGAGCATCGCTCAATCTTAACTGGTCTAAAAAATGTCGCGCTACTAGAATATCCTCTGGACGCGCTACACCCGCTAGCCCCAGACAAATCGCTTCAACTTTGACGTTTCCTGAAGAAGCAATAGCCGGATTGCGAAGCACTGCAATTGCCGCTTGACGAATTGCTGATTGAATCGACAAGAACGCTGCTGGTTTACCAACACTCTGATAATTTGACGCGCCAGCTTCCCCTCGACCAAGCACTCGGCTTGCCTCATCCATTAGGACACAAACGGTTTTCGTTCCTCCCCCATCGACTCCCAATACCCAGCTCATACAAAAAGTTGTACCGTTTCATTTTAATTTTGATACAGATGGGGAGCAGGGGGAGAGGAGCGTGCAATATTAAATGCATATTAGCTTACGATAGCAATCCTAAATCATTTGTGAGATTGGCTTTTTTTTAACTAACCACAGAGGCGCAGAGGGCGCAGAGGAGAGAAAGGGAGGTTCTCGTGAATTATTTAGGACTGCTATAAGCACTAACCACTAACTACTAACTACTAACCTTAGTTCATTGACTCTCCAAAAACGTTTCTACTTCGCCATCTGGCTTCAGAACTACGCGGATGTTTGGATTGCGTTGCCCTTCTACCGCAGAAACAAAGGGTTGGCCGGGACGAGGGATGGCGGTGTTGTCTATGTAGTCTCCTGCTGCTTTTCCTAAGGGAATAATTCGTTGAATCGAACCATCTGCATTGAGCAACAGGCTGTACTCCAGGGTTTGGGTCAAGCCAGAAGGGGGCTGCCATCGCTGCTGGAGATAGTCTCTAACTTCTGCAACTTGGGGGATGGTGTCAAATAGTTTCCCACTTCGAGCATTCGTGGTTGGTGCCGACTCCTCTGAGTTCATAGCCGCTGGGACAGCGCCACTACGGGTGGCAGACTGAGAGATACCCTCATCGGCAATTTGATTTGCAGGGGAAGTCGATCCGAGTGGTGGCAATTTGGGCAGGGGGAAAGGCGTTGCAGGAGTTCCGGACGTACTTCTCTGAGCCTGATTTGTTCCAGAGGGGGAAGGAGAACTGTTGGTGCTAGGAGTTGGAGGTGGTGGTGCCGCTGCTATTCGGGTCGGATCTTGAGCGGGAGCTACAGGCTTTGAGGGGACAGCTTTCCTTTCTTGTGGAGAAATTGTGAGAATTGGGGGTTGGTTTGCGGCTGGCGAACTTGGCGCACTTTGTGTTGGAGTGGGTGGGACAGTTACCGGAGTAGGTGGCGGCAAGACTTGTGAGGAGCCGGACAGAGGAGATGGTACTAGTGGTGTTGGGAGTGGAGAACCAGTAGGCAGGGGTGAAGCAGGGGCTAAGGGGAGTTGGGACGGAGGCGACGGCTGTACCGCAGCACTAGATTCTTGCTCTTCTGCTGTTGTAGCTACCTGAGTTGATTGAGATTGGTTGAGCAATTTAACCCCAGTTGTTGTAACACCCACCGCTAATAGTGCAACCGCTGCCCATGTCCAAGCGGGTGGCGCTTTCTTCAACCCGAAGCGGTTGAAGTTCGGTAAGGCGATAACTTCAGCGGCATATTCATCCAAAGCCGTTGCCAGATCGAATAGCTGTAGCACGCTAAGAGCGACGGCTGGACCAGATTCTTCATTCGCCAACTGCCCTAGAAACAGGTTGTGACTGAGTAAGCCTTTGGGTTTCAGGTGGATTGCTGTAGAGTGCGTCCGAGGTTTAAACTCAAGCAGTTTGGAATTTGAGTCTGGCGGTTGGAGTGAGGCGGAATTGTCTGTTTCTTCTCCAGATGCTTCAGTGGCTAAAGACTGGGAGTAAGTGATGCCAGACGCGGGTAAAGCTGAAGGCTCTCCGCTAGGGTCATCATCGGGCATCGAATTAGCAACGGGTGTGTGAGGGACTAGCGGCAGTTGAGTTGAGGACGAGTCGAGGAAGTCCTGGACGTAGCTATTGACCGCATCACACAACATTTCTAGCTCAGTGCGATCGCCCCGGATTGTCACCCGATTGTCTTCTGGCTTGCGGGGGTCATCAAAACGAAGCTCGAAGCGCAGATTCTTCAGTACGGTTTGTCCCGTCCAACGAGACAGGGGTGAGCTTTTTGCCACAATTTCCAGGGTGCAGGTGGGGGGAGTGTAGCGTCGCAGGACTGAATTCGATAAAGGCATAATCATGGGTCATGGGTCATGGGTCATCGGTTATTGGTCGTGGGTCATTGGTCTGTAGCAACACAAGAAAGACGAATGACTAAGGACAAAGGACTAGGATGCTCGATCCAGCAATGCTAGCCAGAGACGCCGATGACCGTTGGGGGCGCTATAGAACAATAGATCGATCAACAGTTTGAGCGCCAGTTGGGTCAGCAACTCCGGCGAGACGTTTTCTCCTTGTTCCATGCGTTCCTGGTAAGTGTTGCTGAACTTATCCAGGTAATCTCCTAATAGAGCCGCACGATGGGGTTCGCTATTGTGTTCCGCCATTTGTTCGAGCAACGCGACAGCACGACGGATGAGTTCCTGATGCTGTTTTGCCAGGTGGCAGATAATGAGAACAAGCGATCGCGCCTCTTCCACATCCAGCTTTTTCCGCCCTCCCGAACTTTTGCGCAGCGGGTTAGACTGACGCAAACGCCACAAGCTCACCCGGTCAGCGATCACTGACTCTAACTTCAAGTCCGCTGCTGCCTGGAGCATCGCCTCAGAGCCGATGCCTGCCAAGGCTTCCAGCGCCAGCAAAACCAGATCCAGTTGGGCTTTGATGTTGTCCAACTGTATGGCGTCTGGCGTTTGAGCCAGAGGCAGTTCTTCCCAGGGGGGAGCCGATGTCGGCGTCTTTACGGTAGAGCGCATAACTTTAGAGTAGAAAACCAAATTGGGTTGGCGTTTGCGGTTACCAATCTTGAAACATGACTACCAGACTTTGTGGCAAGTTTCCAGCAGGTAGTAGTAATACCATTTCTCTCCCCAGAAACACAAGGTTGTTTCATCCCTAACGGCGAGATGGCTTTCACTAACTACAGAAATCAAGCTCTCTAATCCGGGGATTCTTCAGATGGACTGGGACTTAAGGATGGCGCGATCGCTCTTTTTTGTGTCAAATGCCTTACCAGGGTATAGTTTTATCAATGGGTTTAAGTAGGGAAAAGAAAAAGGGGAAAGGAGCATTTTAACGTCCTTGTCCCTTTCCCCTCTATTGTTAAGTCATTCCGCAAAATCTCGGTTGAAATTGCCTTAAACGTTTCATGATTGTTATACTCACAGCACTGAAAGGGGGAGTTGGCAAAACGACATCAGCTATCCACATCGCTGCTTATCTTCAACAGAAAGCTCCCACCTTACTGATTGATGCTGATAAGAATCGTTCTGCCTTGGTTTGGTCGAGGGATGAGAAGCTGCCTTTCCGAGTTATCTCGGAAGCAGCAGCACCTAAATTTATCCAGCGCTATCAGCACCTTGTTGTCGATACAAAAGCCAGACCGGAACGGGAAGACCTCGAAGATTTAGTGACAGGGAGTGACTTATTGATCCTTCCCACGACTCCTAACCCTCTGGATATCGATGCTACCCTCAAAGCTGTTGAATTGTTGGGCGAATTGAAAGCCAAATTTAAAATTCTTTTGACTCGGGTTGACTCTCGAACTAATTCTGGCCGGGAGGCAAGAAAATCACTGACCGATTTAAATCTTCCTTTATTTAAAACTGATATTCCCAAATTGATTGCTTTTGAGCGAGCGCCTCAAAGAGGAGTGATTGTCAAAGATTACCCCAATCCACGCGCCCAATTAGCTTGGGATGCCTACAAAGCGATCGGGCGAGAGATTTTACCATGAACTCTTAACATTTTTCTAAAAATGCCTCTCTCGTACATAGGCTGATAACTCAAACTTATAGACTTGCAAAATTTATTAGCACGCGATCGCAGGATACCTGACATTAAGGTTATGTAGGGGCGGGTTTCACCAAGATATCTGCTTCCCACGGCTCAATCCAATAAACCCGCCCGTACTCTAATCCACTGAGAACCGCTATAGTTGATAGGCTTGGCGATAGAGTAACCAAAAAGAAGCCCCTGGCATCAGTTCCAGGGGTAGGGCGATCTCGCCCTTAAGACTAAGACAAAGCAACTGTACAGCACTATGAGTGGTATCAGGTTGAGGGGGGGCTTACTCCCCATAAGTATGAAGTCAGGACTTACGCACAGGCGCCACATATTGTTGAGAACCGCTATAATCTTTCCTACTCAGCATTGAGTTTATCATTTTCATCAACGAGCGATCGCCCCTAACTAATTCACGTTTCTCAGCGTTTTCAGTTGCTTCAGAATTTCCTCCAACTGGGCAACTAACTCATGTGTACCTTCCAGATTATTGGCTTTAGCCCGTTCGTGTAGTTCAGCCGCTAAGTCTGACATGGATTGCACCGCTGCTGAGGCACTTCCCCCCTTGATTTGGTGAGCTTTGTTGGCTAGGGTAACGCAATCCCTTGCTGCTAATGCTTGCTTTGCCTCGGCTAGAAATGTTTCCGCATCCTTGACAAATCCTTGCACCATTTCCAGTTGAAACGAGATATCTCCCCCACAGATTTCTTGTAGGCGAGTCCAGTCCACTAAGTCTTTGTAAGGATCGAGGAGTTTGGCTTGACGCTCTCGGGGTTCTTCGGGGATAGGTTCTATGCTGGTTTTGCCCTCAGCAACGTTACTTTCTCCTTGCAAGTCCCTCTTGAGAATAGATGACCAGCGCTGTAGCACTTCTTTTAAGTCTTTTATCATGACGGGTTTGCTCAGGTAGTCATCCATGCCAGCAGCCAGACACTTTTCGCGATCGCCCTGCATGGCATAAGCAGTCATCCCGATGATTATCGTATGACGATCTGTGCCTTCTCGTTGCCGTAAAATTTTTGTGGCTTCGTAGCCGTCCATGACGGGCATCTGACAATCCATCAGCACGATGTCATAGTTGTGTTGTGCTAATTTGTCAACGGCGATTTGACCGTTCTCCGCCGCATCCCACTCGTGACCGAGCAGTCGTACCTGATGTTGCACTAATTTGAGGTTGATGGGCGTGTCTTCCACTAACAGAATTTTCAGGCTTTTTTGTTGTCCGTTGTCAGGAGTTAATGGTTTTTCTTTTGACAGCTCACTGACAAGTGACAAGTGCAGTTCGGGAGCTAGCACCTTGAGAAGTGACTGCAAAAGCTGGGATTCTTTGACTGGCTTGACTAAATAATCGGAAAACCCGCTTTTCAGCAGGGGCTGAGCTGAATCACCGGCATGCATGGAGGTCATCAGCACTAACTTCGGATGCGCCCAATCCGGTTCGGAGAGAATCAGCCGCCCTAACGTTGACCCATCGATTGTGGGCATTTTCATGTCGATTAGAACCACATCGTAGGGATTTTCAGCTTCAGCCGCTGCGGCTAAAGCGTTAAGTGCAGCAATGCCATTAGCGGCTTCATCCACTTGCATTCCCCTAGCTGTTAACTGATGCTGTACGATTTGGCGATTGATGAGGCGGTCATCCACAACCAATACTCTCTTGCCTGTGAGAGCTTCAGGAGAAATAGAACCCTTGCTAGAAATGCGATCGCTTGTTGGTTTAGCGGATTCAGCAGCCACCTTGCCAAAGTTAGCGGTGAACCAGAACGTAGAGCCAACCCCAGGCTTGCTTTCTACGCCTATCTCACCTCCCATCATTTCTACGAGTTGCTTGCAAATCGCCAAACCTAACCCAGTCCCTCCATACTTGCGGGTGGTGGAGGCGTCTACCTGGGAGAAGGATTTGAATAGATTTTTCTGGTCTTCTGGAGCAATGCCGATTCCGGTATCTTTGACGGCAAATCGCAATTGAGTTTGTTGTTTTTTAGGCGGCTGGTGACCGACAGACACATGAATCACGACTTCCCCGCGAGCGGTAAACTTAATTGCATTTCCCACTAAATTAGTGAGAATCTGCCGCAAGCGACCCGCATCTCCGATGAGCTGTCGCGACACCTGTGTATCGATTAAAAGACCCAGTTCCAAATCCTTTGCAGCAGCTTGAGGATTGCATAAATCCAAGACTTCTTCCAAGCAAAGATTTAAGTCAAAATTATCTGTATCCAGCCGCATTTCTCCAGCTTCGAGCTTGGAGAAGTCCAGAACATCATTAATCACCCGCAACAAATGTTCGCCACTCACTTGCAGCGTCCGCACGAAGTCGAGTTGTCGGGGTTCGAGTTCAGTGGTTAAGAGTAATTCGCTCATGCCCAGCACGCCATTCATCGGAGTGCGGATTTCATGGCTCATGTTTGCCAAAAATTGGGCTTTAGCTCGTGCGGCATCCAGTGCAGCTTCCCTCGCTTCCACCAGTTGATTTTCGTACTGCTTGCGATCGGTAACGTCGCGGTGGACGCCAATGGCAGCAGCTATTTTACCCCATTCATCTTGTAGGGGGACGACCACGGTTTCGCAGACTCCAGCCGTACCATCTTTACGAATAAATTCAATTTCCCTCGCCCAGCGTCCTTGCTTGATCAAGCTATCGAGCATCTGCTGTACCAACTCTGCTGCCACTTGCGGTCGGTACATAATTCCGGCAGATTTGCCCAACACCTCGGCTCTGCGATAACCAAATATCCTCTCAGCGGATGGATTCCAGTCAATGATCCGACCTCTCAAATCGGTGAGGATGACGCCGTCATATATGGTTTCAAAAATGAGTGCTTGTCTGCGTAGTGCCTCCTCCGCACGTTTACGTGCCGATACGTCCTGCACTAAACAAACAATTCCCTCGGTCTTACCCGCTGCATTCTGCATAACCGAAGCTGCAACTGACACAGGAATTTGGTTACCATCTTTTGCCAAGAAGGTGGTTTCTCTCCTCCCCTGAAAAACCAAATTTGACACATTCTCTTTAAGGAATGCATCGATGGGACGAGCGAGCAACTCGTCGGCTTGGTATCCTGCAAGGACTAAGGCAGCATGATTGAAGCTCTTCACTCTCCCTTCTTGATTGAGAACGATTAGAGCATCGCTTAGCGATCGGATGATGTCATCCAGATAAAATTTAGAAACAGTTGTTTCTTGCAACTGTCCCACCATCTGATTAAAGGCATCTGCTAAAACACTCAATTCATCCTGAGTGTTTACATCTACTCTAGTATCAAAATCTCCTTGTCCAATTTTAGTCGCTGCATCCTTGAGTTTGATGATGGGTTGAGTAATTTTTTCCGCTAATATCAACCCCAGGCTGATGGAGATTCCTATTACGGCTAAAATAGCGGTTAGATTAATAATTACAGAATATTTAGCACTAGTATTGGCTTTTTCATTCTCATCCTCAAGCGCTTCTAAGTTAATTTCAATCGCTCGATCAATTACCTCAATAAACTCTTCTTCTGCTTCTTCAAATTCCTGTCGATTGAGGAGTACCTTATTTCCCCTAATCCCCTGTTGCTTCAACTCGATTAGTGCTTTACCTATTTGATCGAGTTTTATTTTCCCTTGATTTAGTTTTTCGTGAATCTCTTTTTTTTCTGAAGTATCAGCCAGTATTTTAATTTTATTCAGCCATTTATCTAATTCTTCTTTTGCTTCTTCAAATTCTTCTGACTCTTCTTCTTTGTCATCGTCTGTACTTAAATTTAAAGTATTAGAGGTTCGCTCTGACTCCGCTTGAATCAAGGCATAACTAGATGCCTCAGTCATCATCCTTAATGAGGCAACTTTTATCTGTTCTAATGCAATTAGTTCGGGAGCAGTTTTTTCTGTAATTTTATTGAATTTATTATTGACATCTTTTCTTGTTTGAATATTAATAACGCCTAAGATGGCAACTAATGAAGCGATTGCCAAGAAACCTGAAACAAATTTAGTTTTTATCTGCACGTCT
>JAIUYC010001042.1 GCA_020216575.1 Coleofasciculus sp. S288
GACTGTATTACACTGTAAAGACTCGTTACTTAACTTCTTCCATCGCCCTTACTTGTGTTAAGTCAGACTTTTTAAGGGACTTCAAAAAATAAATTATTCCAATATCCAAATTGGGTAAGGGCGGGTTTTGTAGTGAAGTTAATGGGTTTTGCCTCTACTCTATTCGCTAAGCCCGCCTCTACAAGGACATTTTTTTATTTGGAAATCCCCAAGTCTGAACGCAAACACCATTCAGTCATTAAAAAAAAAGAATATTAATTCCAAACGAGTTGTAGATTTAGTATAAATCCGGGTAAAACATCTTCTCCTGATAGGAGTGTTGGAGACTTCAATATTTCAACATCCTGTCCTTGGCGATAAATTTCTACTCGGCGAGTTTTAGGGTCAATTAACCAGCCAAGTCTTACTTGATTCTCCATATATTCTTTCATTTTATCTTGTGTCACTTTTAAACTATCAGTTGGTGACATGAGTTCTAAGACAAAATCAGGAGCAATAGGCGGAAATTTTTCTTTTTCTTCTGAAGTAAGAGTATCCCATCGCTCTTGTCGAATCCAGGAAACATCAGGAGAACGGTCTGCACCGTTTGGGAGTTTAAAGCAAGTGGAAGAATCGAAGACTTTACCTAGTTTTGTCTGTCGATTCCAAATCACAAATTCAGTAGCAATTTCAACGTTGCGATTTCCAGTCTCACCCCCTGTCGGTGGCATGATAATCAGTTCTCCCTGGGCGTTGCGTTCAAATTTAACATCAGGATTTGCCCGACATAGCTGGTAGAACTGGTCATCAGTTAGTTCTAGGATGGGTTTGAAATTGACGGTGACAGCATTCATCGGATTTAAAATTTTACTTAAATATTATCTCCCTCATCTCCCCTATCCCCCCCACCCCCTCCATCCCCTTCATCAGTGGAGAAAAATTTGAAACTAGTTCCTTTGATCGCATCTACCATGAATTTGTAGCTCCTCTACATCTCAGAACATGCAGAAAGCAAAGGGTTTGCTGCTGACGCAATACGGTGTTGCCGTGCTTGTAAGCCTGTTGGCGTTGCTACTCCGTTTCCTACTGGCACCTCTCCTTAGGGAAAATGCTCCTCTTTTAGTCTTTATCATGCCAGTGATGTTTAGTGCCTGGTATGGTGGGTTGAAACCAGGTCTGTTGGCAACTGCTCTGAGTGCTTTAGTCGGCTGCTATTTCTTCGTTCAACCATCCTTTAGCCTGACCATTGTTGAGATAGGTAATGTTGTTCGGGTAGGTATATTCTTGGTAGAGGGAGTGCTGATTAGTTGGTTGAACGAAGCCCTGAGGAGTTCCAGACAGCGAACAGAGGCGATCGCATTATCCTTAAAAGAGAGTGAGGAGCAATACCGATTGCTCGTGGAAGGGGTGGAGGATTATGCCATTTTCATGCTCGACCCCAATGGACGCATTACAACCTGGAACAACGGAGCAGAGCGCATTAAGGGGTATAGTGCCGCAGAAATTCTCGGTCGGCATTATTCAATTCTGTTCACGCCAGAAGATATCGAGCGCCACGAACCGGAGCGAGAACTACAAATTGCAGTAACAGAAGGTCATTTTGTCGGTGAAGGGTGGCGACGGCGCAAAGATGGCTCCCTGTTTTGGGCAACTGCTGTGCTTACGGCATTACGGGATGAGTTGGGCAATCTACGCGGTTTTTCCAAGGTAACCCGCGATATCACCCTACGCAAACAGGCAGAGGAAGACTTGCGCCAGCTTGTCAAAGAGTTGTTAGATGTCAAATTTGCCCTGGATCAAGCGGCAATTTTGGTTGTAACGGATGCCAGGGGAGTGATTACGAATGTCAATGACAAATTTTGCCAAATCTCCCAATATTCCAGGGAAGAATTGATCGGACAGACTCATCGTATTGTTAATTCCGGTTACCATCCCAAAGAATTCTTTCAGAACCTCTGGTCAACGATTACTAAAGGGCAGGTGTGGCATGGAGAAATTCAGAATAGAGCTAAGGATGGAACGCACTATTGGATGGATACCACAATCGTTCCGTTCTTAGATGATCAAGGAAAGCCCGTCCAGTATCTCGCCATCCGCTTCGACATCACTGAGCGCAAGCGAGCCGAAGAGGCAATCCGTCGCTCTGCCGAACGGTTAGAAGCCTTACACGAAATTGACCGTGCCATTCTCAACGCACAATCTTCGGCACACCTTACCTATACTGCACTTTCACGCTTGCGTCGCTTGGTTCCCTACGAACAAGCCGTGCTGGTTTTGTTCAAGTTTGAAACCGGTGAAGCGGAAACACTGGTAGGAATGGCGAATGGAGAAATTGCGATCGCAACCGTGCCGATGTCTGATTTAATGTCTGTTGAAGTTCCGCTACGATACGAACCGATTCGTTACGTAGAAGACCTTATCACCTTCGAGCAAAGTCCGCCCTTACTAGAACGCCAGCTTGCTGAAGGGAAGCGGAGTTTTCTGAGCGTCTCTCTCACTATGGAAGGAGAGTTGATCGGTCAACTTGACCTGTTTGCCACCCCCGTTGCTGCCTTTACAGCAGAACACAAAGAGATTGCCTTAGAGGTAGCGAATCAATTGGCCATTGCACTTCAGCAGGCTCGACTGCGAGAACAATTGCAGGGC
>JAIUYC010001043.1 GCA_020216575.1 Coleofasciculus sp. S288
GTTGTCAGTGGATGTTTCTAGACCTAAGAAGGCAAGAAAATCGAAAGAAAAAGTTTTCTTTGCCTTAATGCGGAAGTCGTAAGCGATAACTTCCGCGATGCTTTTCGCCATACCGAAGTAGTTGTCACCGTTCCCCTTCACTAAACTAGAAGAGAAATTCTCGACTACTCCCATCTTGGATAAAAAAGCTGCTGAAGCATCAGCTTCGGCTTCGGCAGCGACTCCGCCATTCGATGCGATCGCCACGGTGTCAGCATCAGTAAGAGTGGAAACTGCAAAAGGTTTGTGACTAAAGTCGTCAAGAAAAACTCTCGCTTCAGAAGAGACGAGAGTAGCAGCTAGACTAGGTGAGGCAGCGAAGATGGAGCTAGTTACTAGAGGAGTAACGAAACACAGTAAATAATTAGCGAATCCTAACTTCAGTTCCATGGAACCTCTATATAGTTTAAGAGACTGTTGATGTCTCAGTTTTAAGATCAAGCAGTGTTAGTCTGATCCGAAAACAATCTTTCCCCGGAGTATATTAAGCCGAACTTGAGCCATTAAATGTGAAGCTATAGTAAAGACACTGAGGCTTTATTTAAAGAATTTGTGAATTATAGAGATTTTTCAGAGGTTCAGCTCACTGCTTGAGCTATTAAATATGAAGCTATGGTAAAAACACTAAGATTTTATTGAAGATTTTATTGAAAGAATGCATGTATTAGCAACCGTCATTAGAGGCTTGGCTCACTTATACCATTTTGGATTTTAGATTTTGGATTTTGAAACTCCTACCAATAGGTAGTTTCAGCAATTCAAATGTGCCAAGTTTAAACCCAAATGGTATTAGAGGGTATTGAAAAACCCCCAAGTATCTCGAACCCAACTTTTCTTTTCTATGCCCCATGCCCTATGCCTCATGCCCTATGCCCTATGCTCAGTCCTCACAGTTATGTTTAACTTCACCCACCTACTTAACACCCTTCTTGACGGCAGAATTATTTCCAGGTGTTCGGTTAATGTTTGATACTCAATCTATGGGCGTAGCCCAGCATTAACCACCAACAAACTACAGTCGATGGACAAAGCACCTCGTACACTCCTACCGACGCGCCGAGGAAATCGGAAGAAACGGTTCGACGTTGTCAGCAACAGACGGTTTGATGTGATCAGAAAAGGTCTACTGCACTCCCATTGGCGTGACCCTTACCACTTGATAATCACCCTGGACTGGCCTAGGTTCATCGGGTTGACTGTGGTTTCCTACGTTGCCATTAACGCCCTGTTCGCACTGTTGTACCTGCTACAAGCAGATTCGATTAAGAATGCCCGTCCTGGTTCTTTCCTCGACGCCTTCTTCTTTAGCGTTCAGACAATGGCTACTATCGGCTATGGTGCAATGTATCCTCAAACCGACTATGCCAATCTACTCGTCTCGCTTGAAGCCCTAGTTGGGTTGATGGGGGTAGCTATGGGAACTGGATTGGCATTTGCCCGCTTCTCTCGTCCTACAGCTAGAGTCCTCTTCAGTCGTGTAGCCGTCATTGCTCCCCTCAATGGCATTCCCACTTTAATGTTCCGCGTTGCCAACGAACGCCGCAACCAGATTCTAGAAGCTCAGTTGGGAGTCAGTTTACTGCGCAATGAAATCACGCAGGAAGGGGAATTCATGCGTCGGTTCTACGACCTCAAACTGATTCGCAACCAAACGCGCAACTTCTCCCTCACTTGGACAGCAATGCATCAAATTGATGAGAGCAGTCCTCTATATGGGGAGACGCTTGAATCCATGACTGAGGCGGAAACGGATATTGTAGTCACACTCATTGGTTTTGATGAAACCGTTGCACAGACCCTTCATGCTCGTCACTATTACCTTACCGATGAAATTTTGTGGAATATGCGTTTTGTAGATATTTTTTCAACGAAGTCGGATGGGCGGCGTGTCATCGATTACAGCCGTTTTCATGATGTAACGCCTGTTTAGTGTTAGATGTTAGGTGTTAGGTGGTAGGAAAATCCTCGAAAACCTAATACCTAATACTTTATCCAGGAAGTTGTTCATGGGGCAATGGTGAGATTAAAGCTGTGGCAGTGGGTTGTGTTGGCAATCCCGATCGCAACTATCATCAGTTTCTTGCTGATATCCGCAGGGTTGCAGATCCATGCGTGGGGCATTAATTGGATTTGGGGCGTATTCACCCTTCTATTAGTTGGCTGGCGTTGGTTGCTGGTCAAATGGACTCGACCGGCGTTCGATCAAGTGGAAGCGGTAATTGCACAGGTCAGCCAAGAACTAGAATCTGATGCAGACGACACAACAGTGCTGTCTGTGGAAAATTATACTGCCAAGAACGCAGAAGCCGCACTCCAAGAAATTCTAGAAGCAGCACGCAACGATCCACCCGTGTGGATAGATTTGCAAACCTTTTGGAAGCGATGCCAGGAGGTTGTCGTTGCGATCGCTCATCTCTACCATCCTGAAGTGAAGTATCCCCTGCTTTCCATTTACATTCCCCAAGCTTACGGGCTGATTCGGGGAACGGTGGATGACATGGATCGATGGATGCAAAAACTATCCCCTGCTCTCAATCAGGTCACAGTTGGGCAGGCATACCAGGCATACGAAGTTTACCGCAAGCT
>JAIUYC010001044.1 GCA_020216575.1 Coleofasciculus sp. S288
ATCCGCATTCGCAGGAATGCCTAAAACGGCGTAGTGGTCAATAAAATCTAGTTTAAAAAGTCCGCGATCAATTTTAAAAGACATAGGGGCTGTTCAATCTCTGTGCCGGAAGATATTGTCTCTAGTATGTCTTAGATTTTGATATGATCGGCATTTACTTCATCGAAGCTTGATATTGGAAAGATAGCTAAGTACAGAATTTTATAAATCCGTGACAAATCAAGCTAGCGACTAATAATACCAATTCCCCTTAAACTTACAACTTATTTGACCCCCCTCTAGTCCCTCCTAACTAAAGGAGACGGCAATAGCCGGGAGGGGGGGAGAAAAAGCGCAAACATAAGGATTTGCTTTCTACATAGCACTATGAACTTGAGAAATCCTGTCTAAGAGATTTCACTTTCAAAAAACAGGTGTTATAACCTTACCAGCTGATGGAATTATTTCCAAGAGGACAGGGGCGGAACTCGTAAAAGTTCAGTACTCAACTCGTCGTGAAGCTGACCATTGGTTGCTAAAATCCGACCCGATCGCATGTCTAACGGGCTGCCGTCATAAGCCGTAACTTTGCCCCCCGCTTCCTCAACCAGCACTACCCCAGCGGTAATATCCCAAGGAGAGAGTCCCCGTTCCCAATACCCATCTAGGCGTCCGCAGGCAACATCGGATAAATCGAGGGAAGCGGAACCGCTACGACGAACCCCCTGAGTTAGATGCGTGAGGTAACAGAATTCCGCGTAGTTGTTATCTGAAGTCTCGCGTCGATCATAGGCAAAGCCGGTAACGAGCAGACTTTTACTCAGGCTTGGTGTCTTGGAAACTCGGATCGGGCGTCGATTGCAAGTTGCGCCTAAACCTCTCGCGGCGCGGAACAGTTCATTGCGAAACGGATTGTAAATCACTCCCACCTGAGGCGTTCCGTCAATTAGCAGTCCGATAGACGTAGATGCGATCGGGTATTGGTGTGCGTAGTTGGTGGTACCATCCAAGGGGTCGATCGCCCAGAGGTATTCGCCTTGTCTGTCTCCCATCTGACCGGATTCCTCTGCCAAGATGGAATGGTTGGGGAAATGCCGTCGCAGGACTTTCAGAATTGCTGCTTCGGCATCTTTATCAGCGACGGTTACTAAGTCTCCGGGGCGTCCTTTCTCTTCAAAGGCTTCCAAGGCTCCCCAGTAGTTTTGCAAAATAGCACCAGCAACCATGGCGGCTTCAGTAGCAATGTCCAGGAAAATTTCTAGCTGTTCGGGGGTAGCTTGGTTCATATTCAGAGGTGTTGGGTCGTAGGTGGTAGGTGGTAGGTGATGGAGAAAACCTACAGCCATAGAGGAAACCTACCCCCTAAAACCTACCATCTAAAACCTCTGTTAAGAATTTTGACGCCGAAATTCTGCTGGAGTCAGGCGCATGGGTTGCTCTGGGTTCCAAATGCCATATCCCATGATTCTGGCGTATTCTTGCGCTCTGGCAAGGCGTTCATCATATTTATTGTTAGGCGATCGCGGTGCAGCTAGTGCGTACCCTTCTTTCACCAGTTCCTCGTTCAGCAGCTTGCCGTCATACCAAACATAAGCTAACCAGCGACCCGAACTATCTTTTTCCTGTAGGTCTGGCTCTAGGAAAACCGGTTGGAAGCCGCTTTGCAAGCCTGTCGTGTCACCAATCATCTCCTCTAGGCGGTTTTTTGCTGCCATTCCCCAAGGCTGCTGCCTCAAATCGGGAGCCTCTATGCCAATCAACCGCACTCGCTCCGTCAACGGTGCTTGTTGCCCTGAGTTCAGTACTTCCAGCGTGTGTCCACTGACTACACGCTGCACCTCAATCGTGATTCCATTGGAAATTCGAGTAGATTGGCAACCCACTAGTAACAGCAGGCAGCAGCAAAAGATGCCTAAGCGCCAGATAGATGCGATCGCTACCTTAAGACGGGTGTGGTCATTAGTAGTTGGTTGGAAGGGAAAGACTCTTGAAGAGTTCTCCTTGTCCCCCTTGTCCTCCTTGTCCTCCTTGTCTCCCTTGTCCCCCTTGTCTTCCTTGTCTCCCTTGTCCTCTCCATCGCCAACTGGTTTTGACCACACCCCTTTAAGACTGAGGACTAATAACTGTTTAATCCTCATCCAGTGGCAATCCAAACCGAACCTTGCCCTTAGCAAAATACCGACCGAATTGAAGTTCATACACTTCATCTTCATCCTGCGTCTCTACTTCCAAGTCTGAGCGGGGATAGCTCACGCACAATAGAGCATAACCCTTGTCGCGTAACTTTTGAGACAGTCCCATGGCTTCTGGTTGGTAGATTTCTCCCTCCAGAATGCGCACTGCACACGTCGTGCAAGCTCCATTGCGACAAGAGAACGGCAACTCCACCCCCTGGTTCTCGGCGGTTTGCAGGATGTACCTGTCTGCTGGTACTTGTAGGGTGTGATGAGTGCCAGTTTGGCGATTATGAATCTGAATTTTATAGGATTGAGTCATTACTCTAGTGTATAATTAGAGATCGGGGCATCAAAAGTCCCGAGTTCATATCCCCTGGAGAGATGGCCGAGTGGTTGAAGGCGCAGCACTGGAAATGCTGTTTAGGGGTAACTCTAACGAGGGTTCGAATCCCTCTCTCTC
>JAIUYC010001045.1 GCA_020216575.1 Coleofasciculus sp. S288
AACTCGGTCCCGATGGCGACAGTCTCGAGGAGATTCGCTACGAGGGTTATGGGCCGGGTGGCGTTGCCATTCTCATTGAAGCACTGACAGACAACCGCAATCGCACTGCTGCCGATTTGAGAGCAGCTTTCAATAAGAATGGAGGCAATCTTGGTGAAACGGGTTGTGTCTCGTGGATGTTTGAGCAAAAGGGCGTTGTTACTCTCACAGATACCGTTTCAGAAGACCAATTGTTAGAAGCGTCCTTGGAAGGGGGAGCCGAGTCTTATGAGATGATTGAGGACGAGGAGATGGCTGAAGTATTTACGGAAGTGACTAACCTGGAAAATCTTAGTCAAACCCTTAAGGAAAAGGGCTTGCCCGTAAACGACGCAGAACTTCGCTGGATTCCGGGGAATACGGTAGAAGTGACTGACCCAGATTTAGCGCGATCGCTCTTAAAATTAATGGATGCTCTCGAAGACCTGGACGATGTCCAAAACGTTACCGCCAACTTCGAGATGGCAGAAGATCTGATGTCGCTGACTATGGCTTAAGCGATCATGTTTACAAAAGAAAGGGCAAAGAAGAAAAAGTAGATAAATCAAACTTTTCTCTTCTCCCTTTACCTTTTTCCTTTACCAAGGACTGCCCACTAGTGTAAAGGCAGCCCAATAGTAGGGATGGGATAAATTTTCATTACTAACGTTTGCCATCGCAGGTGGCAAAGCTATAGGCCCTCTAGAGGTATGCAACTGTCCTCCCTCCAAGCGCACTTGTCCTTTAATCATCGCCACTTGGGCTTGTCGTAGCGCCTCGCCTTTCGTCGGTGCCGTTTTTAGGTCTCGATAAAATTGTGTCATCAACCCTAGCGTTCCTTCATCGCTGACGTTCCACAAGCTCGCTATGGCTGACTTGACATTGGCCTGTACTGCTAACCCCGCAAAGCCTAACTCGGCATCCTCATCCCCAATCGCAGTTTTACACGCACTCAACACTAACAGCTCTATAGGCGGATAGCTCCAAGACAACTGACTCATTTGGTCGAGCGTCAGCTTCCTGTCCCAAAACTGGACGTAAGAGTTGCTGGGTGAACCAGACTGGAAGGAGGCATGAGTCGCTAGGTGAATAATTTTATAGGACTGTTGTCGCCGTTGTGCCTGTAGGTTCGGTACAGTGAACGCCTGATTGAGAAAAGATTTCCCCTGCCAAAGATATTTTGTTATGGTGGATAATTCCGCAGGTACAGCGGGTAATGGCTCTAGGTTCCTAAATTCTGACGCTCCCATTGCCAGGACTTCTGCTTTCCTTAAATCCGCATAGATGGTGCTGGTTAGTTTGAAAGCGGGGATGCGGGAAAAGCTATACTTTTCTACCAGAAACTGTTCTCCATCATGTAAGGCGGCGAAAGGTAAGGTGCGCAGACCCGGGCCTACACAAAGCAGTAGCGTGTCAATGCCTTGAGCTTCAAGCTCTGCTTCCAATGGAGCGAGCATCCACTGATAGAGTTGTTGGGCGGCGGGTAAATATCGGCTTGTATTCCGATAAATAGGGTGTACGACTGAGCTTACCAGTTCTTTCGTTTGCTCCAGTAGGGCTTGTTGATTGGCTTCCACGACGCGCCTGTGAATGGGTTGACCATCAGGAGTAATTAAGACCAGTTCCAGTTGCTCCGTCCGTGGAACAATGTAGAGCAGGGCTGGTTTTTTCCCCGTTTCAATCGCGACTCGGTTCAAGGTATCTGCAATATTTTGCACCGTCATGGAGCGATCGGAGAAATTAACCTGGAAGTAATCTTCATATTGCTTTTCCCAGGTTTGCTCAATGAACGGCACTGCCTCATCCACTTTCCCTTGATCGAGGGCGTTTAAGTGAGGGATGGTAACAGCTTGTGCTTGAAGGGCATCATCTCGATCGCTAGAATTTAGTCCAGCGATTTCGGGAGTTGGGATAATCGCTTTTGCCTCCACAGAGTTTGGATTGATGATTCCTACAAGATGTAGGACTGCAACCAACAAGCTAACGCTACTCACTACGGATTTCATCGCTGCCTCCCTGAGGAAATCGAACGGGTCAAACTTGACGGTGGTTAGCTGAAAAAAAAATTAGGGAATTGATAGAATGTTCTCTCGCATTCACTGTTAGCTGCATCACCCTACGTGATGAGTTTGGGTCACATCGCCCCAACACGAGGACGGCAGGGGGATGAGAGGAAATTGAGCTAAGCATGAATTGTTCAGCGATCGCTGTTTCTCACCTCTTGTACAACCCTCTTTAGAAATCCAAAAAAAACTAAAAACTTCTGTAGCCAATATTACAAGCTTTGTCTCTTCACCAAATAAATATCTAGCCAATCAACATTGTTAAACAAGTCTCAATCCATTAACTTAGTGCTAGTCCGCTAAGAGGCTGATTGATTAATGAAATCTACCCGGCTACGCTTTGGCTGGTTGTCTGCCCTTGTTTCGCTGACAGGAACAATTCCCTCTGGGATAGCTTTACTTCACCCAACTTCCCCTGCACTGGCTCAACCCATTATTCCAGCATCTGACGGTACGGGTACAGTTATCACCTCTGATGGAAATCGCTTCGATATTTCAGGCGGCACTCTTTCAAGCGATGGGAC
>JAIUYC010001046.1 GCA_020216575.1 Coleofasciculus sp. S288
GAGGAAGAACCGCCGCGCCGTACCGTTGCCCCGCCAGTGCGCCGTTCCCGAAAACGGTCTTCAGTCGCTGAGTCGGCAACAGCAGTCGCTGCCAGTCCTGCGATCGCTCCTGATGTGGATGGGGCTGAAGTGACACCAGAACTAGAGCCAGGAGAAGTCAGGAACCCGGTCGCGGCTGAGGTGTTGAAAGAAATCCTGAGTGATGAGGTGCTGGATCTGGAAGAAGAAGAGGAGGAGGATCTAGAGGACGATCTGGACGAGGACGAGGATGAGGATGAAGACGATCTCGATAGTCGCTTGCCAGACCGGGAATTATTTGTGGGCAGTCCTGGCGGCAGTGTCCAGGTTTTGCCCCTGGCAGAGGCAACCATTCCCCGTACCTGCTACTTAGTGGTCGATCGATCGGCTGAACTGATTGCCCCTCCCCTGAAAGAGTTTGGCGATTTGGGACAAATTCCAGAAGCAGAAAAACAAAAAAAAACCTTACCCATCTTTGACAATCACCGGGTTGCTAAGCGCTATTCCAATCCCCGTACCCAGCGCGTGATCAAGTTACCCGATGGGAAGGTGCTGCAAAAAGCGATTCCCCATCTACAAGCCAAAGGGATTACGCGGGTGCTGATCGATGGCCGGGTGTATTCTTTCTAGCATCCCAATCCCTAATCCCCACGCCCCAATCCTACTCTTCCTCAAAACGGTTTCCTGAACTGGATGTGCCCAACAGAAGTTGGAGAAAGGCTGTGCCAACGGCTCCTACACCAACGGCAAACGCTAGCACAATGCCGATCGGAATCTCAATCGACTGGAAGGTGAAGAACCGAAAGGAGACTGGGGTAAAGTTCTGCACGGACAGGATGGCGATCGCCCCAATCCACAAGGCAACAATACAGGTTGTGAGGAAAACAGCCAGAGTTTTCATAGGCGGGTAATGGTCAGCAATGCGTTGAATGGAATAGTGTTGTTTTCCAGGCTAGCCTGAATTATTCACGAAGAGTCAAGAAGACATGGAAAAGAGAGCTTGAAACAGAATAGAATCAAGCTCTCTAGCATTTTAAGCGTCTTTATTTTGACATGACAGTGTGTAATTCAGAGCTTCGGTACGATTTTTATGCGCCCCGTTCACTCGTGGTGCAATTTTCAGAGCTTGAACTCAGTTCTGATGCAGGAATTTTGTTGGCGCGTCAAGCTGAAGAGAAGGAGCAGGTTTGTCAGGCATTGGCAGAGAGCATTGAAGAGTGGCGAGACACCAACAAGATTACCCACAGCCTGCATCAGTTGGTGAGCCAACGGGTGTATCAGTTAGTGGGTGGGTATGAAGATGCCAATGATAGCAACCAATTGCGATATGATCCGATTTACAAAATTGCTTGTGGACGACTGCCGCTAGCAGACGAGGAGTTGTTGGCAAGTCAACCGACGATGACTCGGTTGGAGAACCATGTCAGCAAGCGAGAAGTGTCCAAGATGCGAAGTCGGATGGTGGAGAGGTTTATTGGCCGCTACCGGGGGGTTCCTCAAGAAATTGTGCTGGATATTGATGGGTGGGACGATCCAACGCATGGAGAGCAGCAATTAAGCTTCTTCCACGGCTACTACGGACAGCACATGTACTTCCCAGTGCTGATCAACGAGGCCAATAGTGGGTATCCCGTGGTGCTTCAGTTACGTGCTGGCAATAGTCATCCCGGCAAAGGCGTGGCTGGAATTTTACGCTGGTTGTTCTGGCGGTTGAAACGAGCGTTTCCAGGCGTACGGATTATTCTCAGAGCCGATGCTGGTTTTGCCCTGCCAGAAATCTTGCAAGTCTGTGAACGCTCCGGTGTCGGCTATGCCATTGGCTATGCTCGCAATGCAGTAACCGAGCGTAAAATTGCACCCTTGTTAGAACGGGCCCGCTTGCAGTGCATCCAAACCGGCGACAAGGCTCGGCTGTTTGATGATGTCTATTACGCCGCATCGACTTGGACGTATCCTCGGCGCTTGGTGATGAAGGCCGAATGGCTCCCCAAAGGCCCCAATCCCCGCTTTGTCCTCACCAATTTGGAGTTGCCGCCCCAAGTCCTCTACGACTCGTTTTATGTCAAACGGGGGGCAGACAGTGAACACCGGATCAAAGAATTGAAGTTGGGTCTGCAAGCCGACCGCCTCAGTTGTCACAGTTTTATCGCCAACCAATTTCGCTTGTTACTCGCTCAAGCCGCTTACATCCTGCTGCTCGCCATTCGGCAGGCGGCCACGGGCACTCAGTTCGCCACCGCTCAAGTGGAGCGTCTGCGCTCGATGCTGATTCAGAGCGCGGCCAGAGTCAAAGTTTCCGCACGACGAGTCCTGGTGGAGTTAGTGGCTTTCTGCCCCTTTGCCAATGAATTGCGGCGGATTACGCAACACTTACTTCAGCCTCCAGCACTCGCGTTGGGCTAATTTGTGTCTCCTCATAGGAGGAGTGTGTCTGTGAAGCCAAGATTCGGGCTGTTTTAGTCATTTTTATTCTCATTGACGTGGCTATTTCAGAACTTTTGCCTCGGTAATTCCGATCGCGTGCCTCAAACTGGGCTAATTGACTAACCTTCCACTGCTCATGAATAATGCAGGGTAAGTCAACTG
>JAIUYC010001047.1 GCA_020216575.1 Coleofasciculus sp. S288
GGGTATTATTGCTCGCTGGAACGGAGACGTTTTCCTCGCAGCTAACCCAGGAACCCCAAGGAGTCGGACCACCAGCACAGTTACGAATAGTACCTCCAAGAGAAGCAAAATGCCTAATGACTCGACGGTTGGAACCAACAACGAGCGTTGTCGTACCCCCCCCAAGCTGGTCATAAAGTTTGGTTGCAACAACTCCATTAGCAGTGGGATTCAGTTCGTGGTTCCGCACCAGAATCGTGGTTCTGTTTGAACCGGGGAAAGCCGCCATGCCATCATGTCCACCGGGTACCACTCCCCCATCATTCATCGACTGACCCGTAATCGATATTGCGGTATAGTTAAAGCCAGGAGGCAGTTCCAGGATCGCAGTGTTACTTAAGTTTCCGAGTGGAGTATTCGTCAGTTCGTCTGCATTTTCAGGCAACTTAGGCGACAGCGGACCATAGCCAATCCCTTGTGCAACTTGACCGTTGGCTACTCTTGCATAGAAAGCTTCGAGAGGAGCAACCATCGTAACGCCAGCAGCACTTGCGCCAGCCAAGGCGAAGAATTTACGTCTTGATAATTTCATTGGTGGTAAATGCTTAGAATTAGAAACAGCTAGTATCCCCACTGGAAAGTCAGCGGAGTAAGCTCTATTAGGTTATTCGTTACCCAGGTAAACGAATCAGTGTTCTCACATTTATAGGCTGTGGAACGGCTGATTCTTTTCTGCCCAAATTATGCTCCCTCCGGGCATTAACCCCGTGTATAGATCCATACCTTCATCAATTCTTGACAATGTTAAGAGTTGGTAAAGTCAAGTGAGATCTCCCGTCCAAACAAAAAATATGCTGCTACTTCTTGTGCGATCGCATCTTGCCCAACCCGCCCAGAGCAGGCATCGTACTGGGCTACGCCCCGTTACCGCTAGCGCTACCGCCTGCTCCACAAGATTGAATAACTTATTTTTTGGAAAGCCCTAAATCAACTAAACTTGTTACAAATCTCAAAAGCTGTCTCCTCTGCCTCTTGCAGATTTTGAATAATAGACACACTGGGAGTTGTGTTTGGGGTGATTTCTCCTGTAGCTAACTTTTGAATAGCATTATCGTACTGTTGTTGAGCTACCTCTACAGCAGCGTCAGCCTGCTTGCATGTCTGGATGCCTCCTGTTTGATTAGCTTGCCCGACACATCCACTCCCTAAAAATGTTAGAAACAAAACTCCGGTAATTGATTTTACCTTCTTCTTTGTTTTGATAAGTGTATTAAATTTCATTAGTCGAAAGTTAGTTAAAATTTGAAACTACTTAAAATTACTTAAAGAGAGGTCAATCTCAGGAAGGTTTATCAAAGCTTGTATTTCCTAGGCAGGAGAGCGAGCGATCGCGTTAACCAGATGATGCGAAGACGCGGGGACACGCAGACGGGGAGAAGAATATGTTTTAAACTCCGCGTCCGGGGCGGAAAGCCCCAAGGATCTGAGTCCCCCACCATATCGAAATCCTCACGTCTTGCCCTCTCCGCGTCTCCGCGTCCCTTCGTAACGCCAGAAAGTAGGTTATCTTAACCTGTACGTCCGTTCCTGGTAAATTAATTTCTGTAAATTAATTCAAACTTATGAAAACAAAGAGCATTCATCACGTTGCTATAATTTGCTCTGACTATGAGACATCAAAACATTTTTATGTAGATATTTTAGGATTTTCAATTATCCAAGAAACCTTCAGAGCCGCCAGAAATTCTTACAAGCTAGATTTAAGAGCTGGGAATGGTGATGCCATTGAACTGTTTTCCTTTCCCAACCCACCTCAACGAGTTAACAATCCAGAGGCATGCGGTCTGAGGCATTTAGCGTTTGAAGTCGATAACATGGATGAATCGGTATCCTATCTGCAATCCAAGGGTGTGGAGGTAGAAGCTATCAGAATTGACGAAATTACAAAGAAACGGTTTACCTTTTTCAAAGACCCAGATGGCTTACCGTTAGAGATTTATGAACGTTAAACGCCTTTTAGGGCGAGAGAACCTACCACCTCTCACCCCCCCATCCCACTCCTCCTCGTTTATGATGGAATCAGAGCAGTTTGGTGATGCTCAGAGATGTCAAAGTTATATTGTGTGCATCCCAAGTACATAGAGGAAGTTGAATTAGCCTGGAGGCGCAAGAGTGAGGGACAAAATCAAGACTTAGCTGAAAAATTAGGTCTATCTTTGTCCACGCTTAATCTTTTCCTTAAAGGCAAGCCGATTCATGGTCTAAGTTTTTTAGAAATTTGTGAGACATTAGGGCTAAATTGGCGAAAAATTTCTGGCTTAGAGGAGCAGGAGAGCGACGTTTCCTTATTGCCAACAACGGTAACCTCCAAGAGTGGAAATGGTTTTAGCGAGTCACGTTTTGCGATCGCGCTTTCTAGTCAAATGGACGAACTGAGCGAACTTGATCGGGCGCTGAACGAGTTGGCGATCGCACTTTGTGAAATGTTGCGTCGCCTCACCCGAAAAGCGGGGGATTTGCTGAGAGCTGATCGCACCAGCATTTTTTTACTCGATCAGCAACGAAAAAAACTCGGTTCGATTAATGCTGACGATGGCGAGGGTGGCTCCCTAGTAATCGAAATT
>JAIUYC010001048.1 GCA_020216575.1 Coleofasciculus sp. S288
TGAATGCAACACCAATTTCATCCCTGGGATTACCATCCCTCTACATAGCCGACACGACTCCAATGGCCAGCCCGGACTGGATAGCCCAATTGGAGAAAGAGATTTTACCCAAACTGGAAACCATCTTCAGTTCTGAGCAGCTTGAACAATTCAAACAAGACATTACCAATGGTGTCAGTTTTCGTAAAGCCTTTAAGTCAATGACGTTAACTCCAGAACAAAAGACTCAATTAAAAACCTTACTCAAATCTGTTTCTAAGAAGGATGCCCTCGCGTCTCTCACACCAGAGCAAAAGAAACAACTCTTCATGAAGAAGAAAGAAATGTTTAAGCCAACGTCAGACGAAATCATGGACAAAATTAAGACGGGCATGGACAGCAAAGGAGTAGCTTTACCAGAGGGCGTGAAAGAAAAAATTGACGCAGCCATGAAGAAGAAGGAAGCTTTTATGTCACCTTTGGAAAGTAAGTAAGATGTCAAATGTCATGGGTCATCAGGTTATTCGTCATTAGCAGGGCTTGTTGCCAAATGACGGATGACAAATAACAAACCCCTTCTCAATTCATTTTCTTGACTGTCAAAAATTGCATGAATATTGACTCTGTTGCTTTAAAGTCACTGATCGCCTTTTCCCATCCAGTGCTGATGTTAGGGGTACTGGCTGGCGCATTTTATGCGCTGTACCTGGGAGTGCAGGTGCGCCGATCGCGCACAGCAGATAAAGAGGTGCGGAAGGAATTGATCCAGGGCAAGTATAATCAGCGACACTATCAACTGGCCTCTATCTTGCTGGTGCTCTGGGTGATTGGAGGAATTGGAGGAATGGGTGCAACCTATACCCTCTTCCACAAGTTGTTTGTCAGCCCTCATCTGATTGTTGGCCTGGCTTCTGTAGCAACCGTGGCGATCGCAGCAGGATTAGCGCCCCTGCTGCAGAAAGGAAAAGAGTGGGCAAGGATAGCTCATATCACAGTGACAACTACCCTGATTGGCCTTCTCCTGGCACAAACCTTCACAGGTCTGCAAATTGTCCAGAAACTCCTAAAAGATCTGTTTGGAACGGCTTAAGCGCATCAATCAATACTCCCTGTAGACTAGGGACGGACACAACCCAATGCCCCGAAAATGTCGGATTTCATGCCTCAATCCAACCTGCGATAGTCTGCACAGAATTAGATGGATCAAGCCTTTTACAGTAGTGTGGTGATTGAACATATTGTTCCTCAAGGTAAAGGGTTTGCCTTCAGGCGATGGCATAACACCTTGATCAAAACAGCCAGACAGCAGGTGGGATTTTTACGAGCCGATCGTTGCCCTCCCTTGAGGTGTGAAAACGATGTGCTCAAGTGGTATTCCATCATTCACTTCGACTCCCCCAATCACTTGAGCGAATGGATTGAGTCCGCCGATCGCAAGCAGGTGCTGGAAGCAGGGCAAAGTATCTTTCGCTCCTATCGCTTTAAATCTTTTACAACTGGCCTGGAAGGGTGGTTTTCGCAGGGAGCTGGTTCTGAACAAGTCGGCTTGGGGCCACCCGTCTGGAAACAGATTCTGTCAGTAGTGCTGGGGTTGTATCCAACCGTGATGATTCAATCATTCATTTTCAAATCTCTGGGTGTGATGAAAGATTGGACACCTGCTACTTCTATGCTGGTCAACAATCTGATCACATCATCAATTCTATCTTTGGTCATCATGCCGTTCGTAGCGAGGCAATTAAACTTCTGGTTGCGGCCCGCCTATCATTCCTCCTCTACCCAAAACGATGGCTTAGGAGTCGCATTAGTTGCGATGATATTGGTCGGTATGATGACTTTATTTAATCAGTTCTAAGGATTTCCCAATGAACAATTTATTCGATGCAATTAATTCCCAAACTATTTTGTTGATTGCAGCGATCGCAGTGGCATTTCTATTAGTCAGACTACTATTTAGAATCCTGAGCGTTAGTCTGGGAATAATTTTAACGATCGTTGCGATCGTCCTAGTACTGCAATATGTCTTTGGTATTTCTCCCCAGCAACTCTGGTTTGAAATCAGCCACCTCCCCCAGGATCTTACCCGGTTGCTTCAAAGCTTTAGCTAAAGGAGAGATGGGATGAAGGGGATCATTAATCAAGCAAAAATCTTGCTGCTTGCCTGCATACTCAGTTTGACAAGATGCTACTATAAGAATGGAAAACGTAGCGTAAGGCACAGCAAAAGATTCGGACATACGCTTCATCTACCTGACTGTAGCGTATGGTGACAGGTTTGAATGTGCCTCCTGCAATGCAAATTGAGGAGGTTCATTATGACATTTTCAGGCGGAAAGTTAACCAGCAACTCCCAGTGGAGAACCTATCAAGAACTGGAACTCATTCCAGAGACTGTGGCAAATCCTGCCAGTCAGGCTAAACCGCTTGTCTCAACGCTAAACTTGCTCTGGCGAGCTTTGCTGGATTTACTGCTAGACGAATTAGTTGAGGAACAACGCGTTGAGTATCTCGATCGCTGCTGGGCATTAAATGAATTTGGTGAGAGAACACAGTCCCTCTCCAATTCATTACAGCGATTTTGGGTGTTGATGAACTAGGTTTGGCTCAATCACTCTCCT
>JAIUYC010000019.1 GCA_020216575.1 Coleofasciculus sp. S288
TGGGTTACTCTACTAACGCCAGTCATCCCTCCTTGCGGATTTCGACTGAACGAATCGCACACTGCACACCACCCATGAGCTTTGCTGTTTCCGCATTTTGAGTGGCAATCTGCTTCATCACGTTCTGGGTTACGTTTTCACCCTGAGCCGTTTGCGCCGCTTCACCAACGGAATCGACAGACTGCTGGGTTTGCTCGTAGGCTTGCTTTTGTTGCTCTTGACCTTCCTTACTCAAAATGGCACTGGCACTAGCTCGCGCCGACTGACGATCCACCTCGTTCGCTGCGCGATCGCCAGAGTAAAGAGGATTAGTTGAACCACTGGCAACTTGTTCGGCATTCTTGCGCGACTCATAAGGGTCGGGAAGCCCCAGCGCCCCGGTTACGTCACTGACAATTCCCTCAAACTCCGGTCCCAAGGTTTTCGTCAAAGAGCCTAGCTTGTCGTTCAAGATGTCATTGGCATAGTCTTGAACCGAGGAAAGTTGCTCGTTAAACCAATCCATCAAGCCTTGCAATGGATTTGATGAACCACCACCAGGGGACACAGCAGAAGCTGGAAAAGCCGCTAAAACAGACAAAAAAGCTACAGAAGTGACCGTTACGGCAGTTCGCCGCAATGATTTTGGTGTCTTCATAGTTAGTTCAATGGGGAAGCTCAGCAATTCAAAATTCAAAATTCAAAATTCAAAATGCTTTAACCGATGAGGTTGAGACGTTTAGCGACTGTCAGAGTGCAACTTATAGGCACGACAGCTAAGAATTTATGCAGCGCGAATCGACGCAACCAATTCGCGGGAAAATTCATTGAGAGCGACAAATTTGTCCGCATGACGCCGTAGGGCAGCCGTCCGTGCTGCCTGCTCGTGCGGGTTGTTGGCAACTGCCGCCAACAACTGATACGCCGGATAAAATCGAGCATGAGTAAACGTACCCAACTCGTCTACCAGCCACTGAGAGTAGATGCCTTCCTTTTTTGGGAAGAAACTTTCACTCGCGTTCCGGGCGATAATCTCCTTGGGATACTTGAGAATCTCCACAAAGGAGTCCACTGCCGTAGGCTGAATCCGCCCGACTAACCGAGTGGTCATGTTCTGAAAAATCTTTGCGCCACCAGGGGAGGCAGCGATACTGTTCGGGTCTTGACCGGAAAGAATCACTCTAACCCCTGCTTTAGCACCATTGGCACAAAGACGCGCCACTAAATGTGAAATTGCGTCATATTGAAACAAAATGGGCGACTCGTCGATGAAGAAGATCGAAGCACTAGACGCCAAAGCCCGACGCAGTGCCGCCGAGTAAGCGCTCAAGGAAAGAATTGCCGCATCTTCATCATTCGACAAGTTAGCCAAGGCAAAGACCAACAGTTGAGCATCGGCACGAAAGGTAGACGGGCGGCTAATCGACTTACCAACCCGGCTGGTGAGCCAAAAGTTGAGGCGCAGCTTAATCTGCTGCATTGCCGTCTTAATGTCGTCACTCACCGCATCCATCCGCAACCGCTCGTAAGAGCAATAGCCGATGAAGTCGTGCAATGTGGGCATGGTTTGCCACAACTCGCTGCCAAACCCAGCAGTAAATGCCTGGGCGTAGCGATCGCGAATCAGGTCATCCTTAAAGAACGCATCGACTGCTAAAGTTAGAATGCTTCTGACCGTATCAGAGAAGGCTTTCTCCTTGGCACTGTCTCCACCCTGACTCCCGATAACCATCGTCATCAGCGCCTGAATGAGGAAATCCTTGTAATCCTCAAAGCGATCGCGTTGCTCTTGGGATGGCAGAGTCGAGAGGTTGGGAAGCTCGAACAAATTGGAGCTTTCCGAGCTGATATTGAAGTAAGCACCGTTAATGCCCATAAACTGGGTGTAGTCGGTGAACGTTGAAGTCCCGTCCGGTTTCGGATAGTCCATTGCCACAACAGGCATTCCGTGCGCCAGGGCGTGAGTCAAAATGCCGGATGCCATGACACTCTTACCGCTTCTGGTCGTCCCGAACAGCATCAAGTTCTTGTGCTTGGTGTAGAGGTCGAGGTAAACTGGCGTACCTCCCTCAGCCGCAATCAGCTCCAATCCGCAGTCATCCTGGGTGCGCGTCTTTACCAGTGGCAGCAATCCCACGACTTCAGAAGTCAGGTAAACCTGACGCCGATTGAACGGCTTGGCGAGAAGCTTTTCCCAATTCATGGGAAACGTCTGCGTCCAAATGCGCCAAGGATACTCGGTTTCCCGCGCCACCCAAGCCGGTCGCAGAAATAGCGAACTCAAGAAACGGCAGGAATCATCCAGTTCCGAGACTGTGTTGCGGTGAATTAGGAAAGTGACAGCGGTATAGAAGGGAACAGCTCCCTCATAGAGTGCCTCTTGTGCCTCCACGCCCTTCTTGATATTGAGCTGGGCTTTGACATCGATGGAGTTGCCATCGGCTGCGATCGCACTCGCGGTATTCGCCTGTTTGGTCAGGCGTTGCATATTGCTCTTGGCGAGCGTTTCGTTAGCCCTGGTTAACTGGCAGAATACCTCGGTGTCGTAGACACGCTCTTTAGCCATAACCTCCCACAAGTAGCGCATCTGGGCTTCTTTGTCAGACCAACCACCGGGTTTATCGACAAACGTCATGACGCCAACGTACTTACCATTGGCTTTAACCCACTGGCGCTGCGCGGCGGGAACTTCCCCTTCGATTAGTAATGTCAGGGGCGAGACATCGGAGCGAACTTCCTCGTGCAGCCCATCTTCGGTAAGAACCAACACTTGGGGAATCTCAATCGGCTCAGTGGTATTGAACCGTTGCCAGAGAATGTCCCAGAGTTCAACATCTGTCAGGGCGCGAATCTGCAATCCAATTTTGTTGGAAAGGAGTTGCTCCCACTGCTGAAAGCCATCGGTATAGGCAGCAGCAATGAGTTGCTCCATCCTCATAAACTGGACTTTTTCCAGCTCTCCAGTGAAGCCTTTCCACATCCGCTCCAACCGAGCGATCGCCTTTTCAATGCGATCGGCAGCTCCAGCAGTATCGGGTTCAACCGTGTAGGAGGCGTACAATCGTAAAGTTTTGGGTTTGCGGATTCCCAACTTAGTCAGTTCGCGAACTCTCACCCGCTCGGACTGCACGAGAAACTGCAATTCGGTTGAGGGTGCCTTATTTGACAACTCCATGAGTTCCCGTTGGCGAACCGCATCGTCAGTAAAGGAGGTCAGGTGAATCGTCAGGTGTTCGTTCTGGGGAAAATCCTTCAACCCCGCTTCCAAAGCATCGAACACTGGGTCGATCTGTTCGGCACGCAAGGTTGAATGAATGCCCTTGCACTCAAAGCCGAACTGAATCATAAAGCTGTGTTCGCCCTTGCGGAGAACGTAGGCACCAATCCGACGACCTTCCAGTTGAATGCGTAGCAGGGTTACTAGCTGAAAAGCATCTTCAATCGGGGTTCCTTTTCGTTTTGCCATCCCATCATCAACGGGACGCGCCCCAATTTTGGGCTTCTCCTTTTTAGCGTTGGATGATTGACCAATGTTTGAGGAAACCTGCTTTTCCTTGTCTTTAGGTTTTGGTAAAAGTTGCATTGCAACCAAGATGAAAGAACTACAATCTTTGGCGTGGGCGTCTTGAAGAGTGATCAACAAGAGAGCGGTATCGACCATATCCGCGAACCCAATAAGGCGTTCTGACAAACTTTGAAAGGAATTTCCAAGGCTTACTCCCGGTTAGCACCCACCACGTTGCAATTCCCCAGGCAGCGATCGCACCCGTCCAAACCCAGCTCATCTGAAGGAGAACTTTGCACAGGTAGTAGGAAACTCCGGCGATCGCCAACCACGGGATAAATTGCTCGGCGGGAAAAGGACCAATATTCGGCTGCTGACCCAAATTGGGATTAACCTTGCGAAACTTGGATTCCTTTTCCGACACAGGTTTTACGCTCCGCCGCCGACGATCATTCCTGCCAAAACGTCACCCATCGTCACGGCAATCATAATGATTAGGGGAGTACGGGCTAAGTTCTGCCAATCTTCGTCCTGACGTGCGGCTTGGACAACACGAACCAAAGAGATACCCAGGTACAGGATGAACAAACCACGCAGAACGTTGAACACCAGAGGAATAACCTGCTCGGCATTCGGGAACTGTCCCGTCATCCACTGCTCGGCGTTATTGAAAAACTGAGCGTTGGCTGGTTCGGCTACGGATTGGAACAAAAAAAGTGCAACAGACAGAAGCAACAGCAAACTGGGAAAGCGGTATCGCCGATTAAACTGATGCGCCCACTTGAGAATGCCGCCAAACTCGTCTTGCCAAACTAAAGCACTTACGGCTGTTGCCCCAACCGTAACAACACCAACACTCAAGGCACTGGTGGTGATTACTAGGTCGGTAACCAACAAACCTCCCGCACCAATCATTAGCAAAGCCGTTTGTTCATCTAATTTTGCAGCTTTTCTTCTTCTATCAAATGTCAAAGCCATGTCTCTGTTTACCTCTTAAAGGTCGTTAGGAAGAAAAAACAGTTGAGCTATGCATTTGATAACTAAACCCGATAGGGATACATATCATTCAGGTGGAATAAACCTTAAGATAGAGTGAAGGAAATACTGACGACTGAGGCACAAAGCCTTTATACGGCAGAGCTTGGAAGATTATTTAATCTTGCTCTCTATCTCAAGATAGAGAGTACTTGTTGGAAGAATTGAGAGGAAAGAAGCAACATTTCAAGTCTGAACTCACTAAAATGAGTAAGAAACGAAAACAGTTGAAACCAACACTTAAACAATTAATCAACTTTGTCAGCGACTTAATTGGCTGGACGCTCGTTATTCTGTTAGCAGTAGTAGGATTGGTGGTTCTGGTTCGCTCACCTCAAATAGGTTTGGTACTTTTGGCGATCGCAGGAATTATCTCTCCCAAAACTCGCATCCCAGAAATCTACAAGTTTGCCGCAGCCGCTTTTGGATACTTTCTATAGTGAGTCTAAATGAATTGTGAAACTTGGGTGGAGCCAGAAATCAAAAGTCAGGACTTAGAAGTCATAAGGGGAAATTCTTCCAGATAACTCTGATATTAGAGAGGACATCAATCCTATTTCACGAATCATTTAGACTGGCTATAATCCGAAGCTAGCAATTCCAGAGTAACGTCTCTCAATTTCCACTCGAAATAGGGTATTTTAGCGCAGTATCGAGTATAACAACACCTAATAAGGACACCTAATAGTGTCCTTATGTTTTTTGAATAACAACCTTAATATTTAATAAAACTTTTAGATATCTATTTTTTAGTTCCTCTGATGAATAACGAATAAGAGCAGGTTTTTCTCAACAAAAAAGAGCCAATTTAATCAATTTTTTGAAGCCTATCGGCTTAATAGGTCGAACAATCAAAAAATTAGAGGAAACCGCTCGTGACAACTCAAACTGCTCTCTCCATTAACAGTATTCATCTAGTCGGTCGTGTTGGGGTAGATCCAGATGTCAAGTATTTTGAGTCTGGAAGTGTTCTATGCAAGTTATCGCTGGCAGTAGATCGCCGCAGCCGCAACACAGAGCAACCGGATTGGTTCAACCTGGAACTATGGGGTAAAGTGGCTGAAGTCGCTGCCAACTACGTCCGCAAGGGCAAGTTAATCGGCATTCGGGGTTCTTTGGAAATTCAGGAATGGACTGACCGAAACGATGGTAGCGATCGCTCCAAGCCCATTATCCGAGTGGCAGAACTAGAACTGCTCTCAGCGAAGAACGATACTCAACTAGAGGAAATAGACAAAGACGAATTCGAGGATATCCCCATCTAAATTTAATCGGACAATCCCACATCTGTTGAGTCTCTGCTGCATCCCGAAGAGGGGTGTGGCAGAGATGTTTTAGCCTATCGGCATGATTAGGCGAAACATAAAAATTCAAGGAGAATAGCAGTCTATGAATAACGGCATCTTTGGCGGAACAGTCCTAGAAAAGCCCGAATCTCGTTACACCAGCGATGGCGAACGGAAAATAGCCAGCTTCTACATTGAGTTTACGTTCCGTTCTGGCGACAATCAGAAAACGGGAAGGCTCAAGGTAACAGCTTGGGGATTGAATGCGGAACAAGCGGAAAAGCTTGAACCAGAGGATAGTGTCCTTATAGAAGGACGGCTGAGCATGAATACGATCGAACGTCCTGAAGGGTTCAAGGAGAAACGCGCTGAGCTGACAGCAAATCGCATCTTTACGGCTTCCTAGTGGGAGAAGTTCTGGCGCAACAAAGCGCTGGGACTTAATCTTTTTGCCATAGTGCTACAGCGGAGTACCCTCCTTCTCGGAGCTTTCCCCACATCAATATGTGATCGCCTTCAATGAAACCATAGGGTGTTTCCTAACTTTTCCCGATAACAGCAGAAATATTTCTATAAAGCAACATTCTATTTGGTTATATGGCTTGATTGCCTCCGTCGAGGGCGACTGTTGCACTCAAAAAGCTGCAACCCTAAATTTTTGCAGGTTATACTCTTAATCAACTGCACAACAAGGGCAGCAAGCTTAGTGCGGAATGTGTAGGGAGTATCTACGATTATCTAGACCAGCCCGAATGCTCTTGAGTGCTGAAATTCGGAATTTTATAGCTGTCCCAGCTTGAACTTGAATAAAACCTTGTAGGAAGGATTGGCTAGCCAGCTCTTGTCTGAACCATGCAACGCTTTGTGTGGCAATTAGTTCATAGTGAATCAAATTAGGGTAATGAGCATCTACCTAGTAATTTTGAGGAACTTTTTATGGAACCGGTAGGACTAACGGCTACTGCGATCGCGACTTTGATTGTAACTAAAGCCTTTGAAAAAACTGGTGAAAGGTTAGGCGAGAAGGTGCTTGAGAAAGCAGGAAAGTTGATGACTCTGCTGAAAGCAAGATTTCCCAAAGCTGATGCCGAGATTGTGCGAGTGGAGCAACAACCCCTAGATGCTGGGGAAGCACAGCTAGATCTAGATACAGTTGTTGCCGGAGAGATAGAAGCAGCAGCTAAGAAAGATCCTGAAGTGGCTAAAGCGGTTAATGAATTGGCAGAAGAAGCCAAGGCAGACCCTAATGCCAAGCTGACTCAAACCATTCAATCTATGGAAAATAAGGTGAATTCTCAGTCACCAACTGTTCAGAATTTTGGAAAGCTGGCAGAGGAAATTAAGGCTGTCTTCCAGGGAAATACTATTCAGGGTCCAATTAATTTTTGAATGACTATGCCGCAAACTGGCGGAGGGGATGTAGGGTCTCCACAAAACACGATAAGCCAGGAATCGCATGGTGAAATAGAACGCAGCGAACTGCTAGATCGTTTGAGTAGTTGTTCTGCGGGTATTTTTCGCAAAGTGGCGTCTTACCTGCGACCACCTACTGGGACTCTATCATCAGAGATGAGTTCTCAGGCGATTCGGGCAGCAGAACTGCTTGAGTGGGCAGAGCATCCTGATGGCTGCGGGATTGAACAGCTTTATGATGCTTATCTGCGAGCAACTGGAAAACGAAAATCTTAGAGGATAAGTCTGCAAGAAGCCGTAACTAATCTTTTGCCACGAACACATGAACCGAGATGAGTTGCTAGATAAGTTAAGCAATTGCCCTCCTGGTATTTTCCGTAAAGTAGTAACTTATTTGAAGCCACCTGCTGGTACTCTCTCCTCAGAGATGAGTTCTCAGGCAATTCGGGCAGCAGAACTCTTGGAGTGGACAGAACATTTAGATGGTCTAGGCATTGAGGAACTGGAGAAGTGCTACCGAAGGGCAATTGGCGAGCAACCTACACCTAGTAAGCGTAGTCTCAGGGAAGTGATTCTCACAAGCCTATTAATCTCAGGCTTAACAACAAGCTTAGTTATTGGAATGCGATGGCAAGGAAAGCTACAAACATTAGAACTACAGGCTTTTGACCTCTTAATGCGGCAACAACCGATTATAGGACGGGACAAAAGGCTTGTAGTTGTCCGTGTAACTTCAGATGATACTGAGCATCTAAATCAGCCCCCAGAAGAGAAGGGAGATGGAGGGCGAACCCTTTCAGATTCCACACTCGATAAACTTTTGGAAAAACTGAATAAGCATCAGCCGCGAGTTATTGGCTTAGATATTTTCCGCGAAGGGGATGTCAAGCCTGACTATGTCCATTTAGAAACCAGTCTGCGCGAGGGTCGCCTTATTGCTGTATGCAAGGGTGAGATTTATGAAAATAATATTAAACAAAGATTTTTTTCTGCTCCTAATAACGTACCTAAAGAACGCATTGGCTTTGCTGATTTGGCAGTCGATCAGGATGATGTTACCCGTCGCCATCTTTTGTTAATGGGATTGGATGACAAACGACCTTGTAAAGCGCATCAAGTAGAAGCTTTGAGTCTCAAGTTAGCGCTTAGTTATTTGAAGGAAAAAGGCATCACACGCCAGGATACTGAAGCTGATGACTTTCTAAAGATTGGCACGGTTAAATTTTCACCATTAAAACTCCATACTGGTGGCTATCATCATCCCGATTCAGATGTAGATGGAGGAATCCAGGTGATGCTCAATTATCGTCCTTACCAGAGGTATGAAAAAGACATTGCACGAGTGTTTTCTCTTACAGAAGTCTTGAGCGAGCGGCTTACCACTGACATAGTGAAAGACCGTATCGTTCTGATCGGTGTCGATGAACTAGAAGATCGTCATAAGACACCTTTCTCTAGGGGAACTCAGCTTTCTGAAACATTACCGGGGGTTTTTGTTCATGCTCAGATGGTGAGTCATATCCTCGATATAGTTGAGGGTAAACGTCCATTGATATGGACTTGGCCTTTGTGGGGTGATGCTCTTTGGTTGTGGGGTTGGTCATTGGTAGGAGGTCTACTTGCTTGGGTAGTGCATTGGCGAAGCTTGCGAGAAGTGGAATTACTACTAAAACTTGGCTTTTTCAACGGAGTTGCTTTCGCAATTTTGTACGGATTATGCTGGGGATTCCTAATGGTAGGCGGCTGGATATCTCTCGTCCCGTCAGTTATAGATCTGTTAATTACCAGCGTAAGTGTAGCAGTATATGCATTACTCAAACCACGAGTAGAACAGTAGGCATTTATACGTAAATAATTGAGTTCGATGAAGTTATTTTTGCCAAATCAAAAATTTACATTAGCTATCACTTTTGCATTTTTAATTAGTGCAAATATCTTTACTAATTTACAGATAAAAACTGTAGCTATAGCAGCTAAAAATGACTCTAATTTATTGAAAAATCGACTGGTTGGTTCAGATATTAAGCAAATGGTTAACGATAGTAATTACTTAATTTTCATTCCTCGCGAACTAACAGCTAAAGATGATGCACCTGGGCGGCGGAAACCAGGAGGAAAACATGGTGGTAATAAGTGTCCATCTGTCAGCCTACCCCTTACTGCCTTAGTACCCGGTGAAGAAGCTGTGAGCAACTCACAAGGAGAATCTCCTGTAGTAAGTGTCTCGAAATCATTTCGGACGTTAACAGCAAAAGCTGACCCAACTTTTTGGTTTTATGTTCCTTATGGATCTGATTTTGAACTCGATGCAGAGTTTGTTTTGACAACTCTCAATGAGAATCAGAAGATGTCACTTGTATCCAAAACTGTTTATCGGCTAGAAAACACACCCGGTATCATTCCCATTCCCTTATCATTACCTGAGATTGGAAAAGATTATTATTGGTCTTTCACAATTAAATGCGATAAAGACCGAGCAGCAAATATTTCTGTCAATGGGAAAATCCAGCAGGTTAAGCCCAGTCCACAATTTACACCTCTAGAAACAGCAACCCCAGAGGAAAAAGCAATTCTTTACGCTAGAGATGGCTTATGGAATGATGCTCTAAGCACACTAATCAAAGAAGTTCGTCCACGCGACCGCCAAAGAGCTACGTTGCTAATGACTCAATTGTTGCAGTCTGTTCAACTGGATAGCTTCTCTCAACAGCCGATTGTTGAATGTTGTACTCCAGTTGAAGAACAGTAAGTAGCTCAATAGAGTAGACTTCTTCCAAAAAGGCTCAGGTAAGAATCTTAAACCACAGATAGACACAGATGAATTTAAGGTTATGTGTGTGCATCTGTGTTTTGTTCATAAACCCTTGCTGAATTTTGCAAGAACCCCATAATCTGCGCTCACAACGAAGGATGAAAATTCTTATTCCTTCTGCTTTATTTTCAAGATAGATTTAGTGTTGTAAAATTTGACAATCTGATAACCAGTTATGGTCAGTTTCCGACAAGGATGAAGGGTGCCCAGTGATATGGAGTATTCTTGTTGACGTCGGGAGTTTTCAAGAGACTTTGTTGGGCAAGATGCAGTGCTTCTACTTTACTCATGTTGTTTTTCACTAAATTTTCATAAAACTTCTCCATGAGAACTTTAGAAGATTCCTGGTCTACTTTCCACAGTGGCGCAATTGTACTATTAGCTCCAGACCTTACAGCTATCCCGGCAATTCCTAAGACGGCTCGGTTATCTCCGGATGCTGTCTGGCACGCACTCAGGACAAGTAACTCAATCGCTCTGTTCGGTTTTCCAGATCGGAGTAGTTTTCCAAACTCGTTGATGTTGATGGCATACTGATTGATGACATTAGAATCGTCATCAGTGATAATATAAGTTTCCTGGGGATTAGAGCTAAACTGACCGTGAGTTGCAAGGTGAATTAAGTTGTAGGAGGAGGACACAACCTCGTCTTGAAAAGACTTTTTGGTGAATTCTGCTCCAAGGAGTATCTTAGGATTTTTGAAAAAATCTTTAACTGAGTCAATCTGGCTAGATACCCAATCTGGAGGATCGAAGTTAGGGCGCTTTTTAATTGCTCCAGCAATTAAAGCATTTAACCGTACTGGTTCAGAATTTTTAGGTTTTAGAAGCTGAACGCTATAAGCTAGAGCAACAGCATAGCTTTTTTGTATCAAAAATTGTTGACCATCGTGAAGCGCTGCCATTGGAATACGCCGCAAAGAACTATCTAAAATAAAGATTAAGGTTTTAACTGCATTTTCTTTTAAGAGTTTATCAAAGGGGTGAATTAACCATTGATATAAAGTTTTGAGAGGGGTTTCCTGACCTTCGTAAAAGGCGGACGAGGTTAGGTTTTCATAGGCAGAATTTATTGTGTTTTGCACAATTTCTTTATCTTTTTTAGTTGCTGTATAGAAAAGAGGTTTTCCCCGCACCTTAAGAATTACAGCTAAACGATCTTTCAAAATAATTGGATATATAAATGCTGCTTGCTGATCGGTGTCAAGAACCTGGTCAAGTCGATTCAATAATACTTTTATTGGCTCGTTCTGATTATCAACTCGATTAGTTCTCACTGGACTAATATTTCGGAGGCTGCACTGAAGGCGGTTCTCCAGTTCTGCTAACTGGAGTGATTCAACATAGTAAAGGGATTTTTGGAGATTTTCTTGATTCTCTTGACTCAATTTAGTTTCTCCAGACGGTAAGAGCAGAGAAACTAGTTCTCGGTAGATGGGTTCTATATTGTCCCGAAAGGAAAACTGAACATCTGAATTGATAGAGAGCAAATCACTGCGAACAGATTCGAGGGTTTTGATAGCAGCTTCGTAACTGGCGATCGCTTCCTCCCTCTTGCCCTCACCCTCAGCATCAAGCAAACGCCCTAGTTGCCACTGCCACTGATAAGCGATATCCGGTGCTTCGGTTGGCTGGGCAAGGTATAGAGCCTTTTTAGTTAGCTCTTTTGCAGTATCTCGACACTGCTGTGCATTTTGGCACTGCCCTATATTTTCATCCTGTTTCTTGTTTTCACATTGCCAAGCAAAATATTCATATAAACCTCCCAAATTACCCAGTATATAAGACTGGATGCGAGACTGGATGCGCTCGTTTTTTAGTTTTTTAGCATTTTCAAAAGCTTTTTTATTTAATATTTGTTCAACTAAATTCCATGTTTCTTTTTCATTTTTATTGGTTTTCTGTAGTAGGAATACAAGGCTTTTGGCAATATTAATTTGAGCGTATATTTTGGCTATAATATTAGGTACGTTATCATCAGTTAATCCTTGA
The DNA here is from genome assembly GCA_020216575.1 of Coleofasciculus sp. S288. Lineage (GTDB taxonomy): Bacteria > Cyanobacteriota > Cyanobacteriia > Cyanobacteriales > Coleofasciculaceae > JAIUYC01. Next base: position 12,023 of record JAIUYC010000019.1, read on the forward strand.
TAAATTTTGGACTCTAAAGCTTTTATGCTATTAAAATCATAATTCTCAAGTCCATCTACATCTAGAATTAAACTTAGACAATTGAGCTGTGCTTTTATTTTGTAAGTGGATAAAGAAGATTCTCGAGTTGATGAACAAGATTTTCCATCCTGAAAAATTGCCGACTTATAGTAGTTATAAGCTTTTTGATATAAGCTGATATCTGAAATTGGAGAATCTTCCTCTCTCAAACGCCAAGGCATATAGTCATACTTAGTGCGTGCTACCCGATCGCGCTCAAGATTCCCTCTAGCTCTGAGAGTATTGCCTAAGCTCAAAAGAATAGCACTCCTAGCTTGAGCAAGCCTTTCAGCCTGCTCAGGAGAGGAGGACAAACTGTCAACTATCTCTAAACTCCTCTTCAAAATCTGTTCTGATTGTTCTAACCTACCAATCGTTCGCAAAACATCACCAAAGATGCGTAAGCTATTGACTTGAACTAAGTCGGGTTGTCTGAGAGGCTCACTGAC
>JAIUYC010001049.1 GCA_020216575.1 Coleofasciculus sp. S288
AGCAACAGGATTTGCCCATCCCGACTAAAACTTATGGCAGCATTGGCTCCATCCACTTTTTCTTCGACTGCCACATATTGAGATGCGATTACGTTGAAAGGCACGCTATCCAAATCTTCATCCCCCGGTTGGAGCCGTGAACCTTCGATATGAGGGGTGCGAGGGTATTTGTACATCAAAGAACAGAAGCTTAAATTTATTTATTGGGTATGTTATTTAACAAATACAGGATAAGTTTTCCATTTAAATGACGATTAGCTTACAACTTTCCTCTCTCCACACAACTAAGTTGAAGGATAGGATGCAATCGCAAAATTAGATTTCAAATTATGAGTCTAACAGTCACACTTTACTCTCCAAACATTGATAATTATATCAGATATGATATAAATAGTGGATGGACGAAACATACAAACCTTTAGTGTGGCTGCATGGGGAAGTTAAAACTCCTCCTTTTAGCCAAGAAGCACGCATAGAAACAGGTGTTTTGTTGAGACGGTTGCAGCAGGGCGAAAATCTAGGGTTGCCTCACTCAAGACCAATGCCAAGTATTGGGGCACACTGCTATGAACTACGGGTTCGAGATTCAGGGAAGAACTGGAGAATTATCTTCCGCATTGATGAGGATGCAATTTTAATTCTTGAGGTGTTTAACAAAACAACGAGAACAACACCCACCAGCGTCATTGATACCTGCAAAAAACGACTGAGCAAGTATGACAAAGATGTGGAGGACTAGAGATATGGAAGAAGCTAAGAGAAAAAAATTAGAGAACAAAGGTTGGAACGTTGGAACTGTCTCAGAATTTCTAGACCTTACTCCAGAGGAAACAACATTTATTGAGATTAAGCTTGCACTTAGCCGTTATCTGAAAGAACGGCGACAAAAATCAATGACTCAAAGGGAACTAGCAGATAAATTACATTCAAGCCAACCTCGTATTGCTAAAGCTGAGAATGGGGATGCTTCAGTGTCTATTGAATTGCTAATTCGGGCGATGTTGGCGACAGGTGCAACCCCTCAAGAAATTGGGCAAGTTATTGCACAAGTGGGTTAGACTCACTCTTCCACAGATAGGTTTGGTGTACTTCCCCAACCGAAAGTTACAATGCGCGAGCGAAATTAGATTTCAAACTTGTGAATCTAGCAGTCACTAATCCCAACGGCTCAAGGCTCATCCCGGTGTGGAGGGCTTGTCCGGCGCTTGATCGCAAGCATACAAACAAGGAATGACAAAGGGTGCGCCCGACGTGACCTAAGTGGCAGATCGGCTTCACATCTCTTGTGCTTGTACTCATTTTGAGTATAATGGGTCAAAGTGAGTACAGAAAAAAGAGGTTATTATGATGGCACTTTCACGCCCTCGCTTACAGGTTGTCCAGAATGACGAGATTGCCAAGGCAATTGAGACAATTCGCAAACACCGTCCCGGACTCATCAATGATTCGATGGTGGTTACATCAGCCTTGGTGGAATATGCGCTGGCTTTAGAGTCAGACAAGCCTCGGCAAGCCAACTATCAAACCCCCTACGGCATGACGATTGTGAGAACAGGTAGTGTAACCTGTGAAACCGGAATCTTCCGGTTTCTGATTCGGAACTTGAACCGCATCGCCGCCATTTTCGCGCATATTGACAATGAAGATGATGATTTCATGGATTACATTTCACGGGGACAGAAACCTGTCTATACCTTTGTTTTCAAGGGAAAGGGATTTACTGATTTTGAATTTATACATATCGCAACTGATGGGTCATCGCTGTTTGAGGAGTGTCTGACGCTGCTTGTATTAGATTTCAAACACCATCGGGATGATATTCGCTTTAATTTGATTCGCGCTAACCAGTTTGAGGATAGATGGGGACAGAAATCTGCTAGTGATTATGTTCCACCCCTTGATGAAATGGCTAGAGCGTTTTTTCAGGATGAAAGCTATTTGTTTGGCGGTGGGGGTGGAGAAACTTCATGTACCTGGGATTTAGACTGGGAAGCTGATACTACCCCATATAAGGGGTTTGAGGTGAAAGATACACGGTATGTTGACTATTCTCATGCACTCGTAGGGTTGAAACCGTCTTCTCTTGCAGAAGAGAAATATGGCGTAGAAGTTTTAGTCCGTTCTGGTGTGCTAGCTGTTGAGCGAGATTTACTACATCATCGGTATCGGTGTTTGTGTGATGGGTGGACAGAAGAACGACAAGATCTAGATCTTTACGAACTGGGGCGCATCTTTGGTCAGCACTTTGGATATAAAGCTATTTTTTCACCTGCACGATTTCTCTACGGGATCGCTAGCAGCACGAGTAAAACCACGCCTAATGCGACTGTGTATGTTGAGAAGGGTAAGCGGATCGAAGTATTGCCGATGAAGTGGGAAAATTCATGGTTTACTTGCAATGTTGACGGGAAAGCAAGCAATCAGGGCTGGAGTCTCTTATGGGATGACCCTAATCCTTTTAGACTCTACGATATGAATGATTTTTTCCCTGACCATTTGGAGCGGTACAAGCAAAAGAAAAAGAACCCCAAACAATAATCGGCGGGACGCTTAACTCGACTTTATCCAAATGCTAGAACCCTTACTTAGCAATGGCT
>JAIUYC010001050.1 GCA_020216575.1 Coleofasciculus sp. S288
ACCTGAGATGCTACCCCGGAATCCTGGTTCAAAGCGATCGCCTACTCAATCTGCTTTCACCTAGTCACCTAACATCTAAGAGAACTCTACTGCTAGAATTCCCAAAACTCCTCAGGAAAGAACAGTTTGAGCTAAACTTAGCACAACTTTACTAAAAGTGTCGGCAAACAGAAGGTTAAGCAGTTTTATGGAGTTAAGTAGGTACATACCCTTCAATGTGGCGAAACTGCAAGGTTGTTAACCACCAACACAGCTGCCCCTTTAATTTTACCGCTACGAAGCGAATTAAGAGCTTTATTTGCTTCAAATAGTGAAAAAGGATTGGCCTCGGTGCGGATGGGAACGTTAGGAGCCAATGCCAAAAACTCTTCCCCATCCTGACGAGTCAAGTTGGCAACCGAGCGCACGACTCGTTCTCCCCAAAGGATTTCGTAGGGAAATGAGGGGATATCACTCATGTGAATGCCAGCGCAGACAACAACACCTCCTTTCACAACTGCTCTCAAGGCATCGGGGACAAGCTTTCCGACTGGTGCAAAAATAATTGCGGCATCTAATGGTTCTGGCGGTAACTCATCAGAACTTCCCGCCCAAACCGCTCCTAGTTCGCGGGCAAATTGCTGTCCTTGGATATCGCCAGAGCGAGTAAAGGCAAAAACTTGACGGCCTTGATAGCGAGCCAATTGAATTAGAATGTGAGCGGCTGCACCAAATCCATAAAAACCAATGCGCTCTGCGTCTCCTGTCATTCGGTAGGAGCGATAACCAATTAACCCCGCACACAACAGGGGCGCTGCTTGCAAATCAGGGTAACCCTCTGGAATCGGGAAGCAAAAGCGCTCATCGGCAACGGTATATTCAGCATAGCCACCGTCAATTTGGTAACCCGTGAAGCGAGCATTATCACAAAGATTCTCGCGACCTGTAAGACAGTAGCGGCAATGGTTACAAGTATAGCCCAACCAGGGAACGCCGACGCGATCGCCCGACTTAAACGTCTCGACCTGACTGCCAGTACTTACCACCGTTCCTACAATCTGATGACCTGGGATTAGGGGAAGTTTGGGCTGCGTCAACTCCCCATCTACGACATGCAAATCCGTGCGGCAAATCCCACAGGCATGAATGCGCAAAAGAACCTGTTCGGGAGCGGGTTCTGGTATCGGCAATTCAGCCATCTTGAGGGGTTGGCCGGGTGTCTCTAAAATCATTGCACGCATGGCTCAACTATCCCCGCTAGCAGCAATTGGCAGACTTGAGACTTTCAGCACTGTCTCTAATCCTCAGTTTATAGCGCTTTTAGCCTCCTAAAAGTGGTGAAACAAAATCAAGTCTTACCACCAGCCGAATACACTTTGACTATAGGTGACACAATAAGGTAGAAAACAATGAGTTTGAAAGACCGCATCTCGGAAGACATCAAGACTGCCATGAAGGCAAAAGATAAAATTCGCCTAGAAACCGTCCGCAGCATTAAAAAAGTCTTGTTAGAAAAAGAAGTAAGCGCTCGCGGTCAAGGGCAAGGCACAATCACCGAAACTCAGGAACTGGAAGTATTAGCTCAGTTAGCGAAACAGCGCCGGGATTCCATTGAGCAGTATCGTCAAGGTGGACGCGAAGACCTAGCCGAACAAGAATCTCAGGAACTCGCCATTATTGAAGAGTATCTCCCCAAGCAACTCTCAGATGAAGAAATTAGTGCCGTCCTAGATGAGATTATTGCCTCTGTTGGGGCAACTTCTGCGAAGGATATGGGCAAGGTTATGGGACCAGCGATGCAACAACTTAAAGGTCGAGCTGATGGGCAGAATGTTCAAGCGATGGTGAAGGCGAAATTGGGTAGCTGATTGCAAGATTAAGGGCACGACAATGTCGTGCCCCTACAGTTTAGAATTTTGGAATGGATAAGCGATCGCGTTTCAAATTACGCCTGTGGTTGCGGCTTGGGAGGTATGACCACTTTCTTCGCTAAGCCCAATGTTTTCAAAACTTGGATTGCCCACCACGTAACATCAATTTCCCACCACTGCCGTCCCGCTGGAGCAACATTCGGTTGAGCGTGGTGATTGTTGTGCCAACCTTCTCCGTAGGTTAGAAGTGCTGCCCACCAGAGGTTGCAAGAGCCATCCTCAACTTCAAACGTGCGATACCCCCACATATGAGTTGCCGAATTAATCAACCAGGTGCTGTGCCAGAGTAAGACTGACCGCAGAAACAGCCCATAGATGACGAAAGACCATCCTCCCAGTGCATAAAGCAACACACCAAAGGGAATTTGGAGCAATAAGAAGTAACGGTCAAGCCAGCGATAATAAGGGTCTCGCGCTAAATCAGGTGCAAATTTTTTAGTTGTTTCGGGATCAAAAAACTCACTTCTGTAATAGAAAAGCCAAAGCATGTGGCTCCACCAAAAACCTCGTCGTGCTGAGTAAGGGTCTTTGTCCACGTCCTCTGTGTAGGCATGATGCAGACGGTGGTTTGCCACCCAAAAGATGGGTCCCCCTTGAAGAGCCAAAGAACCAATGGTCGTGATGATATATTCCAACCACTTGGGGACTTGAAAACTCCGATGGGTTAAAAGTCGATGATACCCTA
>JAIUYC010000020.1 GCA_020216575.1 Coleofasciculus sp. S288
ATCAACATCGTTGTTCCTGTCCGCATTCCTGCTGCTACCACAGCAGAGGGGAATGTCTGGACACGCCGGCCCTAAATTCCAGCACAGCCGTAAGAACAGGCAGCACCGAGAATAGCGACTTGTCCGAGCCTACTCAGGCTCAGCCCCTGCAAAGCTTCTGGGCCAATTAACACTACTACACCGCACAGTCCCAACAACACTCCAACAAAGCGGTTAGTTGTCAGACGCTCATCTGAGGTTAGGAAGTGAGCTAGTATCACTGTAAATACTGGAGTTGTGGCGTTAAGAATGGCAGCGAGGCTGCTGCTGATATGGGTTTGTCCCCAAACAATCAGGCTAAACGGTATCAGGTTATTCAATGCTCCCATCACCAAAAATTCACGCCATAGCTTGGGCGAGACAGGCATTCGTTTCCCCTTGAGAAAGATAAAGGTAGTCAGCACAATTGCTGCTAAGCCAACCCTGCCCAACACTATTGTTAACGGCGGCAGTTCCTTAAGAGCAATTTCAACGAAAAAGAAAGACCCACCCCACAACACTGATAGCATGACGAGAAGTATCCACTCTGAGAAACCCATGGTTCGTTTCTGCATACTGGTTATCTCCTTGATGGTTTGAGTAGCCCTAGATTAAGCGTGTTTCCGGGTGACGTTCTACCCGATTCTTGCGCTCAAACTTGGAACTCAAATGTTGTAATAATTTCAGGGTTTAGTAGATCTTCGATGGTGTAAGGCTTAGAGAGGCAAATGCCTCTCTATCCATCGGCTAACAATCTGTAACACGGCGAACAGTAATAATTGTGATTTTTGGCTTAGCTTGATTCAGTCCTAGTACTTTTAACGGCACGTTTCTGCCTGTCTTTATTCACTCTTACAAGAAGCTTTTGAGGATGTTGACTTTTCCAACCTCAACTTCTGGCTTTAGGCAAAAATTGCAACTTTTCTTAAAAATTCTATAGGCAAGGAGATGCCATATTTGTGCAGCCAATTCAACTTATGGAATTAGCTATTTTAGGCAAACCTAGATAAACGATAGCTGTTGACTTTTAGTTCAGTTGCTTGAGTCTCTGACAGATTCTTCCAAGAGGCTTTTGCCTTGATTCCAGTCTTTATCCATTGCCTAGAAACAAAACACAGAGGTACTGGAGGAATATAGCGTTGCCCTCAGCATACCTTGGTTTTTGCTGTAAGGAGTTATCCGTTCACTCCGTTGTGTAAAGTTTTGCAAATGATTGCATAAGTTCTTAAACCTAGGCTGACTGGTTCATAGATGTTAAACGAGTTACTGACAGTAAGAAAGTGACTAGAACTTAGAGTATCTATCCTTTATAGGACAAAAACTGTACATTTAAATTACTAGCTTATCGAAAGCAGAACTCTGTGTATAATCAGGAATTATCTCCTGCTAATGCAGCTTAGGGTAGGAAACAATAAGCATTTAAAATCTATGACGAAACCCAACTGGCTCAAGATTTCTGAATATGTTGCCCTAGGAGCCTCAGCTGTAGGAACCATTGTTGCAGTAGTCTCTAAGCAAATAATTTATGCAGCCGCCCCGATCGCGGTAACCGGTGGATTGTATATAGCTAAGCGACTAAAACATAACCAACCTGAACAGCTACAGTCTCCAACAGTACCTACCCAGGTGCATCAGCCTAACATCACTTCTCAGTCAACGCCTACAGCCGAACCCCCCAGGGAGGGAACTCGTTACAGCACAGCAGAGCCAACGTCCCAAAGGCGCATTTCAAAAGAAGCGTTGTTTGAGCCACTGGAAACACTGGAACCCACCTCAGGCGAGCCATCGTCGGAAACCCCGAACCCCGTAGATCGGACGAAAGTGAAATCGTTGTTTGCCAGTCTGAAACGGGTAGAACCCACCTCAGCCAAGTCGAGTTCGACGGAAGAGTTGCTTGAGAAGATCAAACAGGTAGAACAGCTCTCAACCCAGTCACCTCAAGAAACACCAACGCTAGGAGGGCGTATCGCCCAAGGACGAATCTCAAAAGACGCGATTTTTGAGAAACTGGAAACCGACGAACCTAGCTCAAGCGACTCGCCTTCTGGGAAACCAATCCCCGTGGATCGGACGAAGGTGCGATCGCTATTTGCGAAGATTCAACAGGCAGAACCAACCTCAGTTCCACCTTCAGCCCCACCGAGTGTAGTGGAACCGGACTCAACTGAGTCAGCACTGGAAGAGCCACCTCCAGTAGATCGGACGAAGGTGCGATCGCTGTTTACCAATATTCAACGGGCAGAACCGACCCCAGCTACACCAGACTCTCAGGAAGCAGTGCTTGAGAGAATTCAACAGATAGAAACCTCAATTGAGTCAACCCCAGAAACACCAACCCCAGCCGAGCCAACCTCCGGAGAGCCACCCACTGTAGATCGGACTAAAGTAAAATCTCTGTTTGATGCGATTAAAAAGGTAGACCCCCCCTCAGGAGATCAAAGTTAGTCTAAATTCTATAGAAATCCATTAAGTAGATGAGTTCTGAAACCTCATTGACACTCCCCGGATTCCGCTATCGCTAAAATCCGGGGATTCTCAGTTCCTTCCATGAAAGGGTTTTCCCAGACGACTTTTCTAGCAGGATTTCTCCAACTAAACAGAGGTCGGACTGTCCCTGAGCTTTTATTCCCGTGTGTCCCACGGTATTTTTTAGTATCTCAAGCGCTTTCATCAAAATGTTGATGGCTGCGTTTTCATCCCTATCTAGAACCGTCTTGCACGCTGGACAAGAATGGGTTCTAATTGATAGGGATTTTTTGACAACCGTTCCACAATTCGAGCAATTTTGAGATGTGTAATGCGGAGGAACAGCAACAACAACCTTATCAAACACTTGGGCAAAATACTCAAGCCACTCGCGGAACATTGACCAACTAGCATCACTAATTGATTTGGCTAGATTAGGGTTCTTTACCAAGTTCCGCACTTTCAAGTCTTCATAGGCTACCAAATCGTTAGATTGGATTAACGCTCTCGCGGTTTTTACCACGAAATATTTACGTCGCCTACTTACACTTAAATGCTGACGAGCAACTTGAATTCTTGCCTTATGATAGCGCTTGGATTGCGGGGATTTAGTTTTAGCCATCACCTCGCCTTTCTTCCCCTTATTAGGGTTTTGGTATCTGTTAGACATCCGGCGCTGTAACTTTTTCAACCGCTTTTCAGATGCCCGAATATGGCGTGGGTTCTCTACTTTCTCCCCATTAGAGTCAGTCAGGAAATGGGATAGTCCTACGTCTATTCCAATCTCACTGCCTGTATATTTTATTTTTTCCTTGCGTTCAACATCAACGCAAAACTGTGCGTAGTAACCGTCTGCTCTTTTGACAATCCTGACTCGCTTAATCTGTTCCCGCGCGTAGAAGCTAAGGTCACGAGTTCCTTTAAGCTTAAAGCTTCCAGCTTCAAAGCCGTCAGTTAAGGTGAGAGACTTCCTATCCTCAGAAAGTTTCCAGCCAGTGGTTTTGTATTCAACCGAACGGCAGAACTTTTTAAACTTAGGAAACCCTTTCTTTCCTGGAACCTTCTTTTTACAGTTGTCAAAGAACCTAGCAATAGCCGTCCAAGCCCGTTCCGCAGACGCTTGACGAGCCATTGAGTTGAGCTTTTTCACCCAAGGGTACTCTGGGTTTGCGGCTAATACAGCACAGTATTTGTTCAGGGAATAGCGGTTAATTTTATCTTCTGGTTGGCTATCCATCCAGAAACGCAAAGCTTTATTCTGGACAAACTGGGCAGCCCGGATGATATCGTCTATCACCTGAAACTGCTCGGTCTTTCCTTTTAGCTTGGCTTCTAAAACTAACACTATTAACCCTCCTTATTGTTGAAGGTATGCTGTAAATATACACTCCTTGAGAACACCAAGCAACATATATGGCAAAGTTTGACCCTGACGAATACCACCATGAAGGCAATGCCGTATCTTTGCTCAATTACCACTTCGTCTTTATACCTAAACGACGCAAGAAGGTCTTAGTAGGCTTTCATAGCGGAACGCCTTCAGGAAATTATCTGTGATGTATGTAATGAGAATAGATGGCGAATCATCGCCCTAGAAATCAGTCCAGACCATGTACACTTATTCTTAAGTGCCAAACCCATCGATAGCCCGTTCATTATTATGAAACGAATTAAGGGTAGAGCCTCTCATCATCTCAGGAAAGAATTTCCGGAACTGAAACGGCTGCCTACCCTATGGACTCCTAGTTATTTTGTTTCTACTGCTGGCAATATCTGTTCAACAACGGTAAAGAACTACATTGCTAAGCACAAGGCGGGTTAAAACCTGCTAGCCCTTTCATCCCCGGTCTGTTCGCGAAGCGTTCCCGAAGGGTAGACGCGGGGTTTTCAGGAATGCCCCTTATAAGATGTCAGGACTGAGTAATCTGCATTCGCTCTTCGTTCGTGGCAAAGTTTTGGGAAGTGAGTTAAAGCGCCACCAGATAGCTTGGCTGGTAACAAGCTTAGGTGTAGCAACGACTCTTGCCAGTTGTAATACTGTGACGGCTGACCAGTATGAAGCCACCGCACAGACAACGTTGACCTGGCAAGTTAAATATTCCATTAACCCTACAACTGATAAAAATCCGCGCTTTGAGGAGTTTGCGTCCAATTCCCTCCTCAATCGTAATGGCGAGAAACCAGAAGGCCGCGTCATTGGACCCGATGAAAAGGGATTGTGGTGGCCTATCGTACCGCCGCAACCCAGCATTGATCAAGTTGAACAGCGCTCAAAACCGGATGAAAAGCCCAGCAGGCCAGAACTGTTACGAACGGTAAAGTACCAAATCACCTACCAACAGGACGGACAAACAGTAACGCTACCAACCAATCATCAGGTTTATCGGCAAGTGGCTAGGGCATATCCTTACGAGAAGCCTTTGCAGCTAACGCTGGGAATCAACGATGCTTCTGTGGAAAAAGCTGAGCCATTAGATAACTATAACTAACACAAGTGTTGATGAGAAACTCTCCCCTTGAAGGGGAGAACGTTTCATCGACTTAAGCAACGGCAGCAAGCTGGGAAAAGCTGTTAAATTCGGGGACAACCCGCCCAACTGATGCTGCTACAGGTCGCAAACTGTGAACCAAACTCACCATGTCTTCTAAAGAAAGTGCCTGACGCGCATCCGAAACTGATTTTTCAGGTTCCGGGTGACACTCAACAATCAAGCCATCTGCACCACAAGCCACAGCCGCTCTTACCAAGGGGGCGACTAATTCCCGCTTCCCGACAGCGTGGGAGGGGTCTACAATGACGGGCAAGTGAGTGAGCTGCTTGAGCGCCACGACTGCCCCTAAATCCAGCACGTTGCGGGTGTAGGTATCGAAACTGCGGATGCCCCGTTCGCACAGCACGACATGAGGGTTCCCATGGCTCAGGATGTATTCTGCTGCCATAACAAACTCCTCAATCGTGGCAGCAAGTCCCCGCTTCAGCAGTATGGGCTTTTTCACCTGACCCAGCGCTTTGAGCAGGTCGAAGTTTTGCATATTGCGGCTACCAACCTGAAGCATATCCGCATGGGCAACAATTTCTTCAATTTGACCGATGGACATGACCTCCGTAACAACCGGGATGTTGTGACGCTGCCGCACCTCTGACAGAATTTCTAATCCCTCGTCTCCCAACCCTTGGAAAGCGTAGGGAGAGGTTCGGGGTTTGTAAACGCCACCTCGCAGCGCCTGAACGGGTGCTGCTTTCAACTCGGTGGCAACAGTCTCCATTTGCGATCGACTCTCGACACTACACGGACCGCCAATAATGACAAGCTCCCTCCCACCGAAGGCAACTTGTTCTGACAATGGAACGATTGTGTTGTGGTTGGGGTTTGATTGAGTTGCAAGTTTGGCATTTAACATGGGTTCGACTCCTTGGTGAAGAAAAAACCCGGTTCCCTGTAGGTAAGGGTTCCGGGTTTTAGTGAAAAGTTGGCACGCCTTTACTTACCCGGAACTGCTTCTGAGCCAGAAGTAAAAGCCAAAAAACCAGCTACCAGGATAGGTTGTCAAGCTGCGATCCTGTGGCATCGTTGCCCCTATAAAACAAGAAGACCGCAGATTTTGTTCTGCGGTCCACCGGGCGATTCCATGACAAATGGTATTCACTGCCGGTGAACCTCCCTAAACCAAAAGAAAAAGTAGTAGCTGCTGCTGAACATTTCTGAAGCGCTAGTTAAGACTAGTAAATACTTATTTTGCCCAAGCTAGCAAGTCTGGTAGGGATAAGTCAATACCTTTTTCGGCAAATTACAAAAATCTCGAATCAACAGCGTGTAATACAGGTATTGTTTTTCACGGAACGTTATGCAGTTAGCGGCTTCTCACTCTCGATGGAGAGATGAAAACCCAATCAGCTCTTAAACTGCTTCACGAACTCAGCAACGACAGCAACAAATTCGGCGGTGGACTCGTAAGGTAAAACATTACGACCGGGGATTTGACGGCCTTGGCCTTGAGGCAAATGTTTGAGGTACTCAGCCAAACGCTGCTCTGGTGTTTCTGTGCGTCCCGTCCGGCTGATGCTTGATGCGTTATCCCCCACGAGTACTAAAGTTGGTACGGAAGTGGTTGCGATCGCCTCTTTGTAGTCCTGTCGCCAGAAGCCAGCGAGGAAGGAAAAAACAGCATAGCGACTCGCCGGATTTACAGCCCCTTGCTCTAACGTATCTAACCACTCGGAATCAACATCTGAGGCATCTGCAAACAGTTGGCGCTCTGAAAACGATCGCAAAAACTCGCGGCGGCGGGCATAGCGATAGAAAGCATTGCCCACAGGAGAATCTAACAAGTTCCAAGTTAGTTTTTGCTGCCAGCTAGGAGTCGCCTCAGTCATTAAATTCCAAGCCGGAGGACCAGCCAGCACTAAACCCTGAAGGCAATTCGACTCCGTATGCTGTTGCCCGAAGGCGAGAGCCACTGCTAATTCTGCGCCTTGTACCAGCAGAATAGCAGGTTTTTTGACGATTGCCTGCAAAAAGTAGTGCAACTGTTCTGCCCAATCAGCCGGTGTGTAAGCAATACGCGGCATCTCGCTCTCGCCACATCCCAACAAATCGGGATTGTAAATCAGATTGTTGAGTCCCATCTGACACCATTGCTGGCAAAAGCGATGCCAAAAGACACGGGATAACCCAACCCCGATAGGATGCACTAATACTAAAGGAACGCCAGACTCAGCCGTTGAAGTGCCAGGAGAATAAAGTTCGTAGGCACAACGGTAATTTCGCCAAGTGTAATACAGAGATGGAGCTAAAGAGCTTGTAATACCTTCGGTCTGGAGCGAGCCTGGGGCAGGAGAGTTTGGTGGCATTGTCGCACTCCTCTGAAGCTGGTTCTGTGGTGTGTCGAGATGAAGTTTATCACGCCTGATTCTGCACTCTAGACCAAAGATCAGAGGGGCTGAGTCGGTTTCTAGGAGAGAGTTTTGCACTAATTTCCTCTACCCGTGTTTCTCTATCTGGAGTCTCGGTGGATGCTCCAGGAGACGGGACGTTGGAGGAATTTTCTCTGCCTTGGCTGCCTAAGTTCTGTTTCAGGTGAATTGATGCGATCACTCCTGTAAATTTTAAGAGTTGATAAACTTCGCTCGATCTTGTTGCCGATCTCACGCGATTGCAATACTATGCATATAGGTAATACACGTTTTACGGTAGTATTACAGAGTGGTAAGTCTCACAGAATGAAAGCAGTGCGCTGTCAACCGCGCTCCTCTTGCTTCAACTGTCCTATAGGTCGAACACACCAGGGTGCTTCTACTTTTCTTGCATCTATTGCATCTGCGTCTATCACATCTACTGCATCGCTCTTCTGTCTGTGCTCTGAATATAGGGGTTTATGAAATCGAAGCAAAAATTCGTGCGTTGCACAAATGAAGGATATTGCTGTCTGGCCTAACTATACCAGTACTTAAGTAAGTGCGAGGTGGATAAAGTTTTGCTGAGGCTCCTAGTTATCCTGATCTTGTGCAACGCAGTGATTTTCGCCTCGCTGGCAAGAGTTGATGCTATCCCTGACCTGGTGGTGGGGTTTTTACCTGGAAGGAGCTTGAAGCCGTTGCTTTAGCGCTGTTATTTGGTTAAGCCCATGCCCCTATTTTAAGCTCTGTCTGCTCTGAATGAACCGCGACAGAAGCGGTAGTATGGTCACCAAAAATTGGCTTATCAGTATCTAGGATCTCTAGGAGAATTCTGAAGCTTTCTGCATCCAAATCAGCAGTGCGTTCTCGGTCTCCGTCGTAATACGTAAACCAAAAGTGACCCTTGTTATCCTGCGGTCTCCACAGGGCTTGATAACTAGCGATCCGTCTCATTTGTCGTTCTTGCATCTTTTCCTGCCTAGTCTCCGTTATTGTCATCTCTTGCTTCCTCTCCTATCCCTATAGTCTCTTAGCTATAAGTGTATATTTTTGTATAGGAATTGTGAAGAAAGATTGAAGAATTTGTAAAGATTTTCCGTTACCTCTCATATTTCTCCCATACAAAAACGTTCAAGCCTTACCTTAAGCGCTTAAATTTAGCGTTAGGATTAGCACCTAAGGCTTGAATGGCTTTTATCCCCATTCAATTTCGACTGGGTATTTTACTTTACTCAAGCTTACGAAGTTTTAAGGAATTCAGCCATATCTCTTTTTTAGAGTATTAGGGTTAACTGAACGGAGTTACCCTATGCTGGGTTTGAGTCAATTGACACGCCAGAGGCTAGCCTAAAGGTTAGTAACGTTCATTTCAACTTCCTTCTGAAAAGGCAGGCAAAAGAAACCCCTCTCTATCCAAGCAAATAGAAAGGGGCTTTTCAGTTTTTGATTACTCGAGAAAAACCTACCACTCGGGTGTGAATATTTTGTGAATAGAAAAAAATCTTCTCGTTGTAAGGCTAGGCGTGACAAGTCAAGGCTAACTCTGAATTGCAATAGAGTTGTCAGGTCAAGCGCAGTTCCACTAACTTCACTACAGAACCCGAAAAACCTGATGCTATTCCGGTAGAGCATTCCTGTGTTGACAGTATTACTAAAAAAGGAGCTAGACACAAAGCTAGATTTGAGCACTTGCTAACTCCTCAATTTTCTTAAGCATCATTACAGCTTGCGCTGGTATTCTTCCAGAAGATCCATCAGGTTCACCTGGCAGCTGGTAGGCAGCAGGTCGAGCAATGGAATTTCCCGTTTGCCGCCGCCCACTGGAACAGAGATATCTTCTAAAATCTGGAGTACTTTGTTTTCATCGAGAGCGTTCTTGGTCAGCATAGGATAGACTCGTTCTGCGAGAGTCCAAGCCAAATGGGCATCTGATAGATAGAGATGCCACTTGGCAATATCCATGTAGATATTTTTGCCAATTTCAGCCGCGAGTCCTTCTATTACTTCGGTGGTGCTTGAATTAGCCATAGGAATTAATTGTCTCTACTCGAGTCATCTTTGTGTCATCAATATTACTGGGTCGTTGCTCGGGTTGGTTTTAACCTTAGGGGGATTTTGTCGAAGTATCTTTGGCAGGCAGGGGGGAATAATCTGCGATCGCAAAAATATAAATCGCGTGTCCGACCAAAATCAGCGCCCAGAGTCCGGTAATTAAGTAAGCCCAGCGCCAGTCGGCATCCTGTAGGATTCTAAAAAACCAGATACCAGAGTTACACGCTGCAAAAATTGCCACATGCACGGCAAAGTTCATCCGGTCATCGAGGCGGCGGTAGGCTGGGTCATTGCGATCGGGTTTGCGAGGCCAACGAGGAGGCATGGAAGTTAGGAGTGATGAGTGATGGGTTGACAGGGCTAACAGCTCACAGATGTTATCAGAGATGAGTTGTTAATTCTAACAACTAGATTAATACGAAGTCTCTAGATGACCTCCTCCTGACGGAGATAATCACCGGATTTGCCACCGGTTTTGCTCAATAGGCAAATTGATTCAATCTGAATCGATTTTTCTAGGGCTTTGGCCATGTCGTAGAGGGTGAGGGCGGTGATGGAAACAGCCGTTAGGGCTTCCATTTCAACACCTGTTTCGGCTTTTGTGGTCACAGTGGCTTGAATTTGATATCCCGGTAACTGAGAGTCGGGTGTGATTTGCACCTCTACTTTGTGCAGTGGTAAGGGATGACACAGGGGGATGAGTTGAGAGGTTTGCTTGGCTGCCATAATCCCTGCCACCCGTGCTGTCCCCAATACATCTCCTTTGGGAGCATTGCCATTTTCAATGGCGTCAAATGTGGCAGTTGACATCCGCACTTGCGCGGCGGCGACTGCTTGACGCCGAGTGGGAACCTTGGTCGAGACATCAACCATCTGGGCTTGTCCCTGACTGTCGAGATGGGTTAACGGTTGAGTGGTTTTGGGTTGTTGCATCATTGAATTGGGTATGATACTATGAGTAATCGGTGAGTAACCGAGACAAATGATGTCTCAAGGGCTTGTAGCTCAGTGGACTAGAGCACGTGGCTACGGACCACGGTGTCGGGGGTTCGAATCCCTCCTAGCCCGTTCCAAAAGACAAAAGCAACAAGTGAAGCGTGCAGATACTGCACGCTTCACTTCAATCTGCTTGGTTAGGCAAAAGGTCAAAGGGGAAAGGTGGACGTAAGGACTATCAACCTTTTCCCCTGCCCTATTTCCTTTTCCCCATCTCAAAACAGACAACTTATTTTTTCGCGAATCCTAAGGTAAAAACCGATCCAACGCTGCCTTTAGTTCTTCGATTTCCGCCTCGATTTTCCCTTCTCGAGCAGCACGACCAATACATTCAGTTAAATGTTCATCGAGAATAATCCGCGCTACCCTATCCAACGCGCCCCGAACAGCAGCAACTTGCACCAAAACCTCAGGACAGGGACGGCTCTCCTGTACCATCGTCTTAATCCCTCGGATGTGTCCCTCAATTCGGGAAAGACGATTGATGATTCGCCGTAGAGATTCTTCGTCATGAATGTGGGGATGCACAGCTTGTCCCTCGCCATGATGATGTTCGACAGGCTGATGTTCGCTGTGGTTGTGATTCACGTTCTGATAAAGGGTATATTCGTCTTCCTCTTTCCCAGACAAGGCAAAAGTTTGATGGCTCAAGGGATTAGCTCCTATTAGAGAGTGGGAACAAAAGCAGCTTTTTTTACTCTCGATCTTAGTCTAGAGCAAAGGCTCTCAACGCCGCTTTTCAGCCAAACAGGAGCGGCTATTGATACCAACTTATATAGCCCATACTTTGGCTTTTCTGTCAATGCGTAAATTCTACACCAGTGGTATCTAAGTCAATGTCGCGGAACTGTAAAAATATCTGTAGCGGTGCTTGTTGCAACGAATAACCAATTACGAGCATTTTAATGAAACATTCGCAAAACTCAAGGTTGATGCTATGCGATCCACCAAATTTTCTCTCCTAAGCAAAATTAGTACCTATCTCCTCGCGATTGTTCTAGGTTCCCTGCTGACGGTTGGAGTTTATCGCGTCCTGCCGTCTCAAGCTGGTCCAATACCAACGACTGAGTCTCCAGCACCAACAATGCTGGCACAACGACAGCCAATAACCGAAGCGACGGGTAGCGGCAGTTTTGTAACTGCAGCCGTCAATCGCGTGGGATCGGCAGTGGTGCGAATTGACACCGAACGCACAGTCTCGCAGCGTATCGATCCGTTGTTTAACGATCCCTTCTTCCGGCGTTTTTTTGGTGATGACTTTTTCTCCCAAGTACCCCAAGAAAGACTGCTGAGGGGTCAAGGTTCGGGTTTCATCATTGACCGCAGTGGGATTATTCTGACGAATGCCCATGTGGTAAATCAGGCGGATCGGGTGACGGTAATTCTCAAAGATGGACGCAGCTTTGAAGGAAAGGTACAGGGAGCCGATCCAGTTACAGACTTAGCCGTTGTCAAAATTGACGGCACAAACTTGCCCGTTGCTTCTCTTGGAGATTCTAGCACGGTTCAGGTTGGTGACTGGGCGATCGCAGTCGGTAATCCCTTAGGGCTGGATAATACCGTTACGCTGGGAATTGTCAGCACTCTCCAACGCTCCAGCGCTCAAGTCGGTATTCCCGATAAGCGATTAGACTTTATTCAAACCGATGCAGCGATTAATCCTGGTAACTCCGGTGGTCCGCTGCTAAACGAACGGGGAGAGGTCATTGGGATCAACACTGCAATTCGTGCCGATGCGATGGGGATTGGTTTTGCGATTCCGATTAACGAAGCGAAAATAATTTCAGCCAAGCTGATACGGGGAGAAAAAATTGCCCATCCCTATCTCGGCGTGCGGATGGCAACGCTGACGCCCCAGATAGCTAGTGAAAATAACAGAGATCCCAACTCGCCCTTCACCATACCGGAAATCAATGGTGTCTTGATCGTGCAAGTAGTACCCAACTCACCCGCCGCTGCTTCTGGACTTCGTCGTGGGGATGTAATTGTTGAAGTTGATGGACAAGCTGTTACTACGGCCGATCAGTTACAACGCCTTGTCGAGAATAGTGGCGTAGGTCAAGTACTCAAGATCA
>JAIUYC010001051.1 GCA_020216575.1 Coleofasciculus sp. S288
AAGATGGAGGATGGGGAGAGGAAGTGACGTTTTTCCGAAACCAGCAAAGAAGGCAAATTATTGTTTTGCCAACTAGTAGTGAGCATGCACCAAAAACTCCCAATCCAAAATCTAAAATTCACAGCTAAGCTTTATGCACTTTGGAGGTAAGAAACCGATTAATTTCTTGCAAAATTTCATCAAAGTCGGAACCTTTTGACAAAAAACCATCAGCTAGAGGACACATTTTTCGACCTTCTTCTAAATCGTTTCTACCAAGCCAGCCTGTGAATAAAATCAGTGCGGGTGGGGATTTTAGATGTTCTTTTAAATATTCAATGAGTTCGCATCCATTCTGAATTTCTGTACCTGTAGTAGGAATAATACTTAAATCAATAAGTCCAAGGTCATATTTACCCGATTCTATTTCTTTCAAAAAAGTATCGGTATCTGTAAAACTAGAAACTTCAAAGTAATTACTCAATAAGTAGTCCATGGCAAGACAAAAATCATAATTGTCATCTAAAATTGCAATTTCAACCATTATTTTATCCTCTTATAAAACTGAACTATCCTGTAGCTATAGTGTTTCAGATTGGAACCCTTTACGAAAATTTAAACGGATTATCCTGCATTTCTTTTAACAAGTTGATTTAGATTGTCTAAAAACGCATCAAAGTCTAGAATTGGCTTAGCATAAAAGCTATCTGCTTGGGACATTTGTAGAAGATATTCCTGTTCGGTGAACATAGCATAAGCTGTTACTAAAACGATGGGAATGTTGGCAGTTCGCGGTTGAGTTTTGAGTAAGCGTGACAAATCTGCTCCACTAACCGATTCCCCCTCCCATTCTGCCCCAGGCAAATTAACATCCATCATTACTACGTCTATACTTCCAGATTGGCACTGCTGGAAGATTTCTCTGGGTTCGTCTGTGATAAAGACATCGTGACCGCCGATACATTCAATTATCGTAGCTGTAGCCTCGGCAAGCATGCGATCGTCCTCTACAAGAAGGATGTTCATAATAATTACACCTCTTTCTCAGGACAAGAGACTGGAACGGTTTTGAGGGCTGAGTGGCGAGTTTTTAGAAGGGTTCTAACCCCTCGCAACTTATCGAAAAAATTGGGTTTAAAGCCTTCTCCTAGAAGGGGGACTTTTAGAGAACGTCAAAACTAAGAACTAACTTGAGTTTGATGTTGGGCTGAGTTAGGGGAGTAGGGCAGCAACAGTCTCACCGTTGTCCCCCTACCTTTGCCAGGGCTATCCAGCCGAATCTGACCCCCCATGAGTTCTACAAACTGCTTGCAAATAGCAAGACCAAGACCCGTGCCTCCATAGCGCCGTTTGATTGAACCATTTTCCTGAACAAACGGCTCGAACAAAAGTTCCTGTTTGTTCATGTCAATACCAATACCAGTGTCAGTTACTGTAATTTCAACTATCGGCTTATCCACGGGTTTGATACTCCTAATGCGGATTTCACCTTTCTCCGTAAATTTTAGGGCGTTAGAGAGGAGGTTGGTCAGAACCTGTCTGAGCTTACCTTTGTCAGCATAAACGCTATCGACTTCACACTCAATAATCAGCGGAATTGCCTTGCGCTGGCTTTCTGGGGTAAAAAGGTCGCGCTGCTCTTCCAGAAGAGGTTTGAGACTAACAGGCTCTAACTCGACACTCATACGACCCGCTTCGATTTTGGCAATATCTAAAATATCGTTGATGATTGCAACCAGGTTTCTCGCTGACTGCTCAGCTAATTGGATGTACTTCTTTAACTCGCCCTCGTTTTTGTAGAACCCTTTTTTGAGGATTTGTAGGAAGTTCAGCGTAGAGGCTAAAGGGGTGCGCAATTCATGGCTGGTAGATGCCAGTAAGTTGGATTTTAGGCGGTTAGATTCCTCGGCAGCAACACGAGCGATATTCAGTTCTCGGTTATGCATTTCCAACTGGTAGAGCCGATTTTGCATTACCGCCATTGCCAGATGAATTCCCAGTGACTCAATCAGTTCGATATCCTCACGAGTCCAATCGAGGGCTTGATTTTTCCTAAACTCTCGCCAAATCTCGAAGGATTCACGGGGTCGCTGCTGGCGTTCATCTCGCTCCCAGTATCCTGCCCAAAGAGTTTCGGTATCGATCGCATTTCGGAAAAGGGTGAGGCAGCCTAAGGACTCTTGACCGTACCGAAGAGACAATACCAATATTCCCCGGATTGGCGTCGGTTGGAATGCTGCGGTCAGAGCGTCCAGGTGCGGGTCTTGGTAGAGGTCGGTAATAACTCGCAAATCCGAGAAATCATCCGCTTGGGAAGACTGGTTTAGATGCTGCATCAGGTGTTGCCATAAGGCGTTGGCCTCCAACAGGTTGGGCTTGTCTTGAGTTAAAACTGTTGGTTGTGTGCCGCAGGTGTAAAGTTCTACGGGAATTTTGTCTGTTGCTGTGAGGTAAAGCCTGCCACCGGAAGCGTGAGTTGTCTGAACAATTTGTTCTAGAACCAGTTGCAGGATTTCCCGCATATTGCGCGGTGAGTGCAGCAGTTGAGCGATGTGATTGATTAGAGCTTCCTGCTGGGCTTGTTCTCGGGTTTGACGGAGGAGTTCCGACTG
>JAIUYC010001052.1 GCA_020216575.1 Coleofasciculus sp. S288
CAGTTACCAGGCGCGTTTTTGTGGGAGGAAGGAGACCCCCATCATACGATGGCTGCTGAGCTTAGTCGAAGCATGGTAGGTTTCACTCAGGGTTTAAAACAGTGACCAGTGAACAGTGGTGTGGCGTTTCTTTCCATGCTCAGAAACAGATAGGCTTCTACGCTCGCTAACCCTGTGAAAGCCTATCTCTTTCCTCCCGGTACTTCAGGAACTGGGACTTTGGGTGAATCCGAATCACTGGCCTCTAAGGCAATACTAAAAGGACTGTCAATCTGTACGGAACAGAGAACAGAAATCTGGACTGATGCTTGGGAGATTTTAGCGATCGCTTTCAGAGGATAACTCAGCACAAGCGCCGCTACTGTAGTCACTGTCAGGTAAATACCTCTCGAATGGATTGGGTAAAAACTTAATTTCATCTCCAACACCCCAGAAAAGATTGCTTGATGTTTCTGACTATCCCAGAGTGTTCGAGCTGCTAGGTTATTCGTGTAAGCAAGACTCACAAGGTGGAGATTCAGTTAGACCAAGTACACATTTGTGAAGTCATGGGTCATTGGTAAAATTTTTGTTTCCATTACTGATTACCAACCTAAGGAGGAGTATTAAAATATTGAAACCACTCAAGTTAAAGAATTTTGAATGGCTTGCCTATTTCTCTAACAGGTTTGTCCTCAGGAAAGAGAGATCCACATCGCCAAAATGGACAATAAAAGCAATATTTAAATTTTCTAGGGATTTAACCAACCAGATAATGTCATCAATAGTTTTAGATTCATAATGGTTAAACAAGATGGAAAATCGTTTTTCTAGATAAGGTTTAACTTGGCGAGAAAGCAACACGATTTTGAGCAGCAGCCCAGTTGTCCGGAGAGAACCAATGTTAGAAATCAAGTCGATAAACAAGATATGTTCAGGTCGCTGCGGGCTTTCGACTAAAAAGCTGAATAATTGGCTGCACGTTTGAACCAGTAAAGTGCCGTTAACTTTTTGGGAATTGAATTGGGGCAAGGTATTTTGGAGATTATTATACAATCGCTGATTAAATTGATGCCTGCCGTATTCGGGGTCAATTGAAGTAATTAAGTACTTGTATAAATCTTCTTTAAATGCTAGATAGGTCTGAGTTTGGCAAGTATGAGCAAGAAAACTCTGTGCTAAGTCTCGGTAAGTATAGGAGCCTTCAACTTTTCCCATAAATTGCTGGAGGGCAAGTGCCAGTTCGCGATCGCTTAATAAGGTAGGATTGCGCATTGGCTGTAGAATTCGCGATTCTGGAGTTGCAGAGGTTTGGCGATAGACTTGCGTTTGTCGCACTAGGTAAGTTGCATAGCGCACTAGATCGAGTTCATATCGTCGCTGCTTGTGAGCTTGAAGTTGCAGAATAGTTTGCCGCTCCTCCGAAGAACTGCTTCTGCTTAACAAACAATGGGGGTACAAATAGGGATAACGAGGAATCAAATGCCCCAATGGAGGATTGATTTCTTTGTTGTTATTCACAAATGGAACTAAGCGTTGCAGTGCCAAATACTCCTCAGTTTCCACGAACACTTGCACGAGTTTTTGCAAGCGCCTGTTTGAGGGAGAGCGAAACGTTGGTATGGAGGAAGCTGTTTTTAAGAGTTCAACCAACTCAGGAACTGTTGCTTTATGAATGGGGTGCTTTTGCCAGCGATTGATCAGAATGTGGCAGCATCGATTGAGGAGATGCTTAAATTTTTGCTGAGCCAGGGGCGAGGCAACAATCCTGTTTAGTGCTTCTGCAATCTCTGGATCAGGATAGCCGATTCCTTTAATAAACAGGGTGCGAAAGCGTTCGATCGCTTGTGTTGGTGGCTCTCGTTGTACCCAGTAGATTAAGTGACTGTAGATGAGTTCCTCTTCCAGGCTCGTATCTGGAAGGACAAGCTCTGTAGCAGTTGGACTTGGATGCTGTAAAGGCTGTAGCAGCTTGTTCACCCAATTGAGATCGAACACAGCCTGGTAAAGGCGATTGTAAACTCTTAACTGACCGGCTTGCTTGACTACTAACCCTGACAGCCGCAATTCCATTTGCTGTGGAGTGTCATGGGCAGGAACTTTTGTTCCTTGCAAGAGTTCTTGATAGAGTTTTAGCAGTTTGGCAGTGGGTTGCTTGCTTTTTAGGATGCGATCGCGAATCGTCCTGAGATGCTCTGGCTCATCGTTGGCTTCCCAGTTTTCTATCAAGTGCTTGCGTACTAGTTGCTCCACCCACTTCGCTTCCTTGCCCTGTCTCACTGACAATGGCTGGGAATAATAAGATCCTCCCGGTTTTTGTATGGACGTGTTTATCAAATTGATTCCTGGAAAAGCAGATAACTCGGAACCATAATTCCCTACAATTCCTGGCTCCTGAACGATGAGCTTGCACAACTTTTGGGTAAGAAAAGGTTGTCCCCCCGTCCATGCCAACACGTCTCGGAGAACAGCTTGGGGATTGCTGACTTTTCCCTTCAATCCCCGAACTAACGGCTGGACTTCGTGTAATTGAAAACCACATAATTCAATCGCCCGGCCAACAGTGAAGGGCGTACCATTCGTGTCTCGAATCAAATCCGAGGGTGTTGCC
>JAIUYC010000021.1 GCA_020216575.1 Coleofasciculus sp. S288
ATTAAATCCGTGGGAAAACCGATAACCTCATAACAAAACCCGCCCTTACCCAAGGTCGGTATTGGGATAATTTATTTTTTGGAAGTCCCTGACCCCTGACCCCTGACCCCTATTTTCTCGAATGGATTCACCTGAACTCATCGCCGATTACCAGTGCCACAATGCTGAGGGTCCGATTTGGCATCCCTTGAAGAAGCACCTCTACTGGACAGATATTCCCACAGGTCGCCTGTTCCGCTATGACCCTGCCACCAGTTTTCACGAACAAATCTATTCCGGTGAGTCTGTCGGTGGCTTCACGATTCAAGAAGACGGGTCACTCCTTCTATTTAAAGCTCGTGGGGCAATTGAGCGCTGGTCTGAGGGAAAAATTACGACACTGATTCCCGAAATTCCCGAAGAACGTGATAGCCGCTTCAACGATGTAATTGCTGACCCTGCTGGGCGAGTTTTTTGCGGTACGATGCCCACTCCTGACCGCTTGGGTCGTCTCTACCGTTTAAATCTTGATGGTTCCCTCAACCTCATCCTTGAAAGCGTTGGGATGCCCAACGGCATGGGCTTTACTCCTGATAGAAAGCAGTTTTACTTAAGCGACTCTCCCAATCGAGTCATCTATGAATTCGACTACGACCAAGAAAGCGGTACTCTCAGCAATCAGCGCGTTTGTGTCACCACTCCTGAAGCGGAAGGCGTCCCCGATGGGATGACTGTCGATGCCGAAGGCTATATTTGGTCGGGTCGCTGGGATGGTGGACATCTCTTCCGCTATACCCCTGATGGTACGGAAGTTTTACGCCTTCCATTTCCGGCAAAGAAGGTGACTAGCATTACGTTTGGCGGGTCTGACTACACAGATATGTATGTCACTACGGCTGGGGGCGATAACCGCCCCACGGAGGGAGCAGGCGCAGGAGCTATCTTCCGCGTTAATCTGGGTATCCAGGGAGTGCCAGAATTTCTGTCACGAGTTGCCGGTTAAATAGGTTGGGTTACAGTATTGGTGAGAATCGCGCCAATCAGCAGACAGCTATGGCAAGCGCAAATTTTTGCTTTCATGCAGAACTCAATTTCTTTTTGCCCCGCAGCCAACGGCAGGTAAACTTCACCCATTCCTTTAAGGAGCGAACGTCCATTAAAGACATGATCGAGTCCTTGGGTGTCCCTCATCCTGAAGTTGACTTGATCCTGGTTAATGGAGAATCGGTAGATTTTTCCTATATTGTGCAGGATGGCGATCGCATTGATGTTTATCCGATTTCTGCCACCACCTCAGTTACACCGCTAGTCTCTGTTCGACCTCAACCGCTCAGTATTCCTCGCTTTGTTTTGGATGTCCATTTAGGCAAACTAGCCTCTTCCCTGCGGATGTTAGGGTTTGATACCTTATACCGTAATGACTATGCTGATGAAAAATTAGCCGAAATTTCCGCTTGCCAAAATCGAATTCTCTTGACTCGTGACAAGGGTCTGTTAATGCGCAGTCGGGTCACCTATGGGTACTACGTCCGAAAAACCGATCCCGATCAACAACTCGTGGAAGTACTGCGGCGCTTTAAGTTGTTCAAAAACGTTTCACCGTTTCAGAGGTGTATGCGCTGCAATGGCTTGTTAGATCCAGTGGCTAAGGAATCCATCCTTGACCAACTCCCCCAACGAACCAAGCTAGAAATTGATGAATTTCATCGCTGTCGTGAATGTTGTCAAATTTATTGGAGAGGTGCTCACTACGAACGAATGCAACAATTTATTCAGGGAGTGCTAAGTTCTCAGTGAGTCGTTAATAGTTTCGATTAAACCAACGATCGCAGACGAGCAAATCCCTTGACTTTCCAGTCAGGTGGAGAGTGTAGCATCAGAGTATAGCTCCTTAGTATGAGTTGTATGACTTATGACAGTCGAACTAAAGGTTCCCAGTATGGCTTGTTCTGCCTGTGCAGACACGATTACTAAAGCTGTAAAAACCGTTGATGCCAACGCTACCGTACAAGCCGATCCAAAAACCAAGCTGGTTAGTGTGGAAACTCAAGCCTCTGAAGCAGCCATTAAAGAAGCGATCGCATCGGCTGGCTATCCAGTTAGCTAGTGCAAGGAGGCAGAAGGCTCCAGGGCGGAGGACAGAAGGTAAGGAAGCTTGTACAGTAAGCTTTTTCAACTGGATAGTTATTTCCGCCACGCTGCACTAGTCGTTGACCTTAGAAAAAGCCTAATTGCAGGGGTACGGCATTGCCGTACCCCTACACGTCTTAAAAATCGTCTTGTCATGACAAACCTCAAGCCTCGCTCCGGATATACCTTACCCGTGTTCGCCTGTGCAGCAGCGCTTGCCGCCTTGCATGGGTTGCGCGAGTCTCAACCCTTGGAGGCTGTATCCGTAGACTTAATTGAACCCCCTGAAACGGCGACAATTCCCATTGAGCAAATGGCTGAATTGCGAAAAGGCATGGTGCTAGCCGTAACTCGCAGCGATCCTGGTGATAACCTCGACCTCACCCGCAACACTCCAATTTGGGCATTAGTTGAATGGGGAGAATCAGAGCAAACCGAACAGGTGCGATTGCGGGGAGGTGAGGGAATCGGGCGACAACTGAATGCAGGGGGAAAAGCGGCTATTTATGCTTACGCTGAGCGACTGTTGCAAGAAAACCTGAAGCGTCAGTTGACACCGGGAGAAAAAATTCAGGTGACGATTATCCTACCGCAAGGACGCCAGCTAGCAGAACGCACCTCAAATGCTGCCTTTGGTGTTGTGGAAGGACTCTCCCTGCTAGGTACGACTGGCATTTCCCAACCTCTGAGCGCCCCTAGCCAATTGGACGCTTTTCGCGAGGAACTCCACCAAAAAGCTAGCCGTTTTGACTGTTTGGTGTTTTGTGTGGGGGAAAACGGCTTGGATTTGGCGCAACAGTTGGGGATCGATGCACAGCGGTTGATAAAAACTGCAAATTGGCTCGGACCGATGTTGGTGGAAGCGGGATTACATCAAATTCCAGCCATTTTGTTGTTTGGTTATCACGGCAAGCTGGTCAAACTAGCAGGCGGAATTTTTCACACACACCATCACCTCGCTGATGGACGCCTGGAAATTCTCACCGCTCACTGCGCTAATCTGGGTTTACCCCTGTCTGTGTTACAGGAGGTTTTTGCCAGTCCAACAGCGGAAGCGGTACTGAAGAATCTACGTCAATTGGATGCGATGAATGGCAGCAAGTGGGTGGAGCGAGTTTACGGTGCGATCGCATCTGCTATTGATGCTCGCTCCCAAGACTACATCCGCAAACACAGCGAACGAGAGGTTTGCGTCGGTTCAGTCCTATTCGATCGCGATCGCCAAATTATCGTCGCTAGCAAAATAGGTGCCACATTACTGTCACAATTGTGCTAATTTTGTAGGAATTTCTATACGCTGAATTTATACAGCTCTCAGCTTTCGACCTATCTACTCGCGACAATAGATTCTCGCTGTCACAAGGAGACTTAGACAGTGAGCTGTTTGCACACCTCACACGATTTTATGACGGACGCATCAGTGACATTACAGACAGAAGAAGCATCTCATAATGTAGAGACATTACCAACTACGTCTCTATCAGGGCAATTGAATCGCCAGATGATCGTTATTCTCGACTTTGGCTCTCAATACTCCGAGTTGATTGCTCGTCGCATCCGCGAAACTCAGGTGTATTCGGAGGTGATTTCCTACCGTACTACCGCCGAACAACTGCGGCAGCTCAATCCTAAGGGAATTATTTTCTCCGGTGGACCCAGTTCCGTCTATGACCCTGGTGCTCCCTCGTGTGACCCAGAAATTTGGAAGCTGGGTATCCCGGTGCTGGGGGTTTGTTATGGCATGCAGGTGATGGTGCAACAACTCGGTGGACAAGTGACGCGAGCGGAACGCGCTGAATATGGTAAAGCATCGATCTACATCGATGACCCCACCGACTTGCTGACGAATGTGGAAGATGGCTCGACGATGTGGATGAGTCATGGGGATTCTTGTGTGGAATTGCCAGAGGGGTTTGAAATCTTGGCACACACAGAAAATACTCCCTGTGCTGCAATCGCTCATCATGACAAGAAGCTGTATGGCGTGCAATTTCATCCCGAAGTAATCCACTCCACTGGCGGTATAGCCCTCATCCGCAACTTTGTTTACCACATCTGCGACTGCGAACCGACTTGGACAACAGCCGCGTTTGTCGAACAATCGATTCGAGAGATTCGTGCCAGAGTAGGGGATAAGCGAGTCCTGCTAGCGCTATCGGGCGGTGTTGATTCCTCTACCCTTGCTTTCTTGCTTTACAAGGCAATTGGCGACCAGCTAACTTGCATGTTCATTGACCAAGGCTTCATGCGCAAAGGGGAGCCAGAGCGATTATTGAAGCTCTTTCAGGAGCAGTTTCACATTCCAGTGGAATATGTTAATGCTCGCGATCGCTTCTTGGCTCAAATCGAAGGCGTCACAGACCCAGAAGAAAAGCGCCGCCGCATTGGTCACGAATTCATTCGCGTCTTTGAAGAAGAGTCCAAGCGCCTCGGACCTTTTGATTATCTCGCTCAAGGCACGCTCTATCCTGACGTCATCGAATCAGCCGACACTAACATGGACCCGCAAACGGGTGAGCGAGTGGCGGTGAAAATTAAGAGTCATCACAACGTCGGAGGCCTTCCCAAAGACTTGCGCTTCAAGCTCGTTGAACCATTGCGCAAACTCTTTAAAGATGAAGTCCGCAAAGTCGGTCGCTCGATTGGCTTGCCAGAGGAAATTGTGAAGCGCCATCCTTTCCCAGGACCAGGACTGGCGATTCGGATCATTGGTGAAGTGACCAAAGAACGACTCAATATTTTGCGTGATGCCGACCTCATCGTTCGCCAGGAAATTAACCGACGGGGAGTTTACCACGATTTTTGGCAGGCGTTTGCCGTGCTGCTACCGATTCGCAGTGTAGGCGTTATGGGTGACCAGCGCACCTACGCTTACCCCATCGTCCTGCGCTTTATTACCAGTGAGGATGGCATGACGGCTGATTGGTCGCGAGTGCCTTACGATTTGTTGGAAACCATCTCAAACCGAATTGTCAACGAAGTTAAGGGAGTGAATCGAGTAGTCTACGACATCACCTCTAAGCCACCTGGGACTATAGAGTGGGAATAGCTACCCAGAAAACTGCCCTTCTTCAAATGGCTCTCCCGGATATCGGGTGCATAATGTAGCTTGTGATACAAAAAAATCGAGACGAAGGTTGAAAACCTGGATGCTGCTAGATTATAAGCTTGCGTTATCACCAAAAGTACGGGAGAGCCAACGACATAAGTTTTGAGTTTCATCGTAATGGGGTTGGCTCAATTAATATCCGTAGAAAGTATCTGGGGGACTCAACCGTTCGGACTTCGGCGTGAGCTCAGTCGAACGCTGACGCTCACGGAAGCCCCAGTCGTTGGACTGATGGCGAGTCCCGTTGGAGTAAGGTTCCACCCCCATCTCCAGCGTAGCTTACGGCAACGTTTACGAAGCCGCGAGAATCCCTTGCCTTTAGGCACAGGGAGTCGTCAATAAACGCTCATCTTGAACTCCTTGGGGAACTGGAGTCTGTTGGTAAATCTCAACCTTGAGTGGCTTATAAATGAGTTCGTACCAGCAACGACCTGTACACGAATCCACTCCTTCAGCTTGAGTGCGCATAAATAGGTGGAGGCACTTGACTGATTGGCAAGGTAGCAGCAACCAAGAGCAACGATTTTCGTCACCCTCGTGCGGGTATGTAACCAAGTCAATATGCCCATTTGTTGCAAATCCGTAGCCAGGATGGGGCATGACAGAGGAGCCAATAGCAAACCAACCAGGTACATGAGGCGGCTGATAGATATCTGCTTTCTGTCCCAGATGGATGTGGGCAAAGTAGTGAGCTGCAAAGTTAAGATAGATTGGCTCGGCGCGATCGCTACTTTCGCCTTTCTCTGCCTTAGGCTTCCCTTTGACGAAAAGTTCCTCACTCAGGTAGTCTGCACCTGCATACAGGCTGATGACCCGATATAGCTCGCATACGAAATGACAGGTGTTCCCTGTCATCGGGTCTGAACCGATGTAGTCGAAAGGTTCTGAGGCAATGGTGATGCTAGCTCGCACGGGCCCGTTGGAGCGGGATACGAGCTGATAGGAGTGATTATACAAAGAGACTTGATAGTGAGGGGCTCTGGGTTCAAGTCCTGGCAGTTGGAGCCTATCTACCTGCATGCAACGCTTTTCCGGGTCTTGACCCATCCACTCACCCTTGGCAGCAAGAAGCGGATCGAGAAGTTCTTGATGCTCAAGCTGCACACTGGTGGCTGAGCCAGCATACCAACTCCGTTCGTTGTCCTCTGGTGCAGAGACTAAATTGAACCAGACGATGAGCCGACTATTGACGAATCTCACTCCACGTTCCCGTCCATCCGAGCCGAGAACTACCTCTAAATAAGGTTCGCCTAGTCCTTCGGGTATTGGCTTGCCTCGGTCTGCCCTTAGGAAACTCGAGAATGTTGAACTATCTTCCAAGCCTGGTGGGGTTGCATGGGCAAGGGAAAAGACTAAGGTATCCCGAGTGGGATCGTCCGGATCGACTCGGTCAACTTGGGCGAGGAGGGGAGTGCGGGAGCGATCGCGCAAATCGCTCAATACGAGTTCTTCAGGTGGGATTTGAATTTGCTGATAAATAGGTTGCCAGGGTATGGTGATATGACCGCTTCGCCAGTAATCTGAGGGATTGGAAATCGCTAGTAGGTTGATAGATGACATAGCTTTTGCCCCCTTGATTTTCTAATGCTGTATGTACTTACGCTGTCTTGAACACGCTTTTACCAGCAAAATTCTGCTCTTCCCCTCAACTGCTGAAAACGCTCATCTTCCCAAATGGCGTCAATCTCTGAATTTGCCTTTGCTCCTTACTTTAAGAGGGACTAAGGCATGTATTCAAACCCTCAGATCCCCCTAAATTCCTCTTAAGAAGGGGGGTTGGGGGGATCTAAATCTGATGGGGGAGGCAAGAACACCAGCCTAATACACGCTGGCAGAAATGACCCACCAGTAAAAATTCTCCTCCTGCCTCCCCTGCCTCCAAGAGCTTCCGGGAGCTCCCCCTGCTCTCGTAACTGGTGGAAAACTTTTGCTGATCTAGTCTAGTAACTGTCCTCACTACCAGTTGTTTGCCTTCCCAATCGGTTATTGGCTTGGTTGAGACGATCTGCGATCGCTTGCTTCATGGCCAGGCTCACTCCCGGTCTAGCCAGTACATCTTGTGCAAGTTCTCGGTAAAGAGCACTGGTCATGAGATCAACTTGGTCAATTTTTCTCAGATTGGAATACACGGTACGAGGAGAAATAGCCATAGTTTTACACTCTGCGAAATTTTTCTCAAACTGCGCTGGGAGAAATAACGACCCACCCCATCACCACTGCCAGAATTAAGGTGCAGATTTGAACAATTAGGTGCGTAACGTCATTGGGAAATCGAATAGGGTTGATCATAAGCCTCACCTCCATCCTGTTCCTCTAGTTCTATCTTTACTCGTGAAGCGAACTCCGTAAATGATTGAGTAACGAAGTGTTATATTGCACCTGCTCAATTGCCAGAACTGAGTTGCCAAACTGAGGCGATCGCAAACACTTAGGAGTCTTTCCTTTAGAATTTAGCTCTCTCGTACCTAGGGTAATAAGTTAAACTTATTCCTTCATAGAAATGCTTACTGGATAAGGCATTTTCTCTGCCTCATGCCCCATGCCCCATACCTAAAAAACTGGGTTTTCCACCACCAGTACGGGAGAGCCATCTTAGTCGTCTTCCCAATCTTCACGACCTAGGAGGTCGATAATCCGATCTCTTAGCAAAAAATCGTTTCTCTCTAATTCACACTCAACACAAACCCATTCACGGCTAGGAATGTATTGGCAAAGAGTATAAATTGGCTGTTGACGACTAACAATCCCCTTTTTAACAAGTTGGCGTGCTTCATCTTTGATAACGCCTATGGAGTATTGAACCGACGGAATCATAGCTCATCCTCTTGCTTATTCTTGGTAAATAAATCTTCAAAATAATCCTGGTATAACTCTAACGTAAAGTTGAGGCAAAATGAAGTATTTTGTGAGAAATCAGAATCCGACTTAATAAATTTTAAAATTACAACCGATTGCTTATCGTTCAATCTTTCTCAGCTTTCTGGGGATCAAAAATGTTAAAGTAGCCCCAATATCTACACACTAGAACTATCAAGTTGTGCGACAAAAGCATAAGCAAAACTAACTGCCTTAGCGATCCCCAAAAAGCTGATTTTATGAGCGTGGGTTTAGCTCAGAAGAAAAGCTCCCTCGGCAGGGGAGCTGATCAACGTGTTCTGCCATAAGCAGCATTACTCGCATCCTATCGTTTACAAAAGTTTACAAACATTTGATTTCTCAATGATAACCATTGATTAGCCATAGCTCTCTCTTGCATCGAGCTAATTGGCTTTAACCTTTTCAAGTGCTTGATTGAGGAGTTGAGAGACAAATTCCGGCTGAGTCAAGGCTACCCGACTCGCAATCTCAGCCATTGTCCAAGCTTCGACGTAGGGATCATCGAGAGTTCGAGCCACTTTTAGAGCGGGTTCGACGTGTCCGGCTTTGCCTAAGACAGAAGCAACAAGTGATACATTCTTCTTAGTATCTAGAGTTTCAGCCAGTTGCAGGACTTGCTCCATTTGTCCGGCTCGTAGCATGGCGAAAACAATGTAGTCTAGAACACTGGCTTGCCAAGATTCATCTTGAATAGTTTGAGCAATTTGGATGGCTTGCTCGAATTGTTCAGTACTAGTTAAACGTTAAAAAAACGGCGCTCCCTCTTCCTCAAGATGCGATCGCTATCTCTTTCAGGGTGAATTGGTTCTGAACAAGGTGGTGTGGTGTAATAGAAGCGTAGGCACTCCCTTGGGAGAGAAACATTGCTAGTGCCACAGATACACGAGAGCCTTCTACGGTATCACACCAGTTCTTGAATCTCATCGCTCTTGCTTCCTCTGACTTTACCCTTAAAACCTTTCATGCAGACCAAAGCTTTTAGTGAGCTTTTCCCACTATTTAGTACAGCTAGCCCAGAGACATTAGAATGGCTCCTGTCTGTTGTGGTCGAACACGAGTACCCGGCAGACAGAGCCGTCTTAATGGAAGATGCTTGGGGCAACGCAGTTTACTTTATCGTCTCTGGCTGGGTCAAAGTTCGACGCCTTTATGGAGACAACCCTGTCACCCTAGCCATCTTAGGCCGAGGTGATTTTTTTGGTGAGATGGCAATTCTGGATGAATCTCCCCGTTCCACTGATGTCATTGCTCTTTCACAAGTCAAATTATTCAGCGTTTCAGCTCAGCGCTTCATTCAAACCCTCTTCAAAGATCCACAGTTGCACCACCGGATGTTGCAATTAATGGTGCGGCGTTTGCGCCAAACCAATGTCCGCTTTCAACGACGCAATCAGCCACCCGCCGTCAAGCTAGCCCATACGTTGGTTACCTTGGCAGAGAGTTACGGTCAATCCACTGAAAAGGGAATGCTAATCTTTAACATTCCCCCTAAAGACTTAGCGGATGTTACGGACATCGGTGTTGAGGATACAGGCAAAATTATGGAAAAGCTCGAAAGCAAAGGTTGGATTAAAGTTGACCAAGCCGCTCAGACTCTGTGCCTTGTTAATATCAAGCAGCTAGCTCAGCTATCGGCTCATACGTAAGTAGGTCGGCATTAATATTTACTGTTGAGGCAAGGCAGTGGTTCGACAGGCTCACCAATCGGGCAGAAGGGAAGAGGATTTTAGCCTCTTAACATTTGTTGACATACCTTCGTTTATTTGTGCCTATCTACTTAGCAACTGCCATCATGCAACTTGTAGGCGCAGTAGCTTACCTTCGCTGATAATCTCTTGCCACATTGACAAGATACCTGAGTTTGCAGACACGCCCTGCCATCAACAGACGCATTGAAACTCTACAAATGTCTAGCGCTTCCTCGCGATCGGGTACGCTCGAAATGTAAACTTTTATTGAATCTAGCTAGAAATCCTTAATCCTTTCCCATCATGAGGCATTTTCAACGACTTGCGGCATTACTCTTATTGCTTGTAGTTGTATTCTTTCCCCTGTCAGCACAAGCTGCTAGCTCTTCTTCCATTGGACGCGCCTCTGTTAAGGGGGAACTCAGCGGCATGGATTTCTCTGGCCAAAGCTTAATTGGGGAAGAGTTTTCCAATGCCAAGCTGGAGATGGCCAACTTTAGCAATGCTGATTTGCGCGGCGTAGTGTTTAACGGTTCAGTCATGCAAGGAGCAAACTTGCACGGGGCTGATTTTACAAATGGAATCGCTTATCTAGTTGATTTCAGGGATGCCGATTTAAGTGATACGGTTTTGGTCGAAGCGCTGATGCTACGTTCTCGTTTTGATGGCGCAGATATCACAGGTGCTGACTTTACCGATGCCGTTTTAGATAGTTTTCAAGTGAAAAAACTTTGCGCTAGAGCTACGGGGGTCAATTCCAAAACTGGAGTGGATACTCGCGATTCGTTGGGATGTAGGTAGGTAAAGTACTTGCCAAAACGCGATCTCTTGTACCTTACCTAAGTTCGCGCCAGCTCCCCTCGAACTTAGGTATGATTGGAGCGCAACAGTTTCAATGGCTAATCATCCAGGGGCGTCCATTGCTGTGTTGGGCATATCTCGGTGTTGCAGGTTCCTTATCCTGGAAACGCTTGACCACTCCACCTTTAATGATATCTACTTGCAGGTCGATATACCCTGCCATCTCAATCGGGCAGCAGAAGGAAATCTCACCGTCACCTTGCGAAAAGTGAATATCTCCCATTGAGAGTTTTGCTCCCTCAACATAAACCGGGAAGTAAATGCGAACCCTTGGAGAGATTTTTGATATCGCAGTTACCGCCATGTTCGCGGGGAGGAACCGTTCGTGCCGCTTCTGCCGCCACTCGGTCAAACTCTGCCCCCTTCAACGAACCAAGAATAGCGTTGTCGGGGTTCGGCAAGGCAGCTAGAGGCGGCACTCGCTCTGGGTTCGTGGCCACCAGTTCTGCTTCCCGTGTATTCCACTTCGCTAGGAGTTCGTGGGATGGCGCACAACCAATTAAACCCGGGTGAGTAATGCCAGCAAACCGCACGCCTGGAATGTGTCGGGAACTGGTATAGATGCCTTGAAGATCCCAAATCGCTTTAGCCGCATTGGGAAAGTGAACGAAACACTAAAAGTCAAACTTTTGTAAAAAGCTGTAGCATTTTATACAAATCTATTTAATTATTTGTATGGAGAGAAAAAAGTATTATTGCTTATACAATAGAAACAAGCTGCTTTAAAGTTTATTTTTTCTTAATGGCGATCGCATAGCACCAAGCAACGGTTCGAGCGCTTCGTAATATTACTCACCTCGCGTCGCCATTCATACAACTTCCTCATCAGTTGGAAGGGATTTTCCCTTTGCCCCCTTAATAGGGGGAGTCTTTAGGGTGCAATAGCATAGAATGCCATATTTCGCTTTACAAAAAACTAAACTGAACCTCAACAACGAGCCAGCCCTCCAATGCCCTCAGCACTGTTCTAGAAGGGGAGAGCTGTTTACAGGACTAATCAACTCTCTTTGGTTGAGCACCCTCTCTCATCCCCTCAGTATTGGGGGAGATGACAGTCAATCTCTCAAGCCTGTTTATCTCGAAGGCAAACAGATAGTTCCCTTATTAACCAGCTACTCGTTGGCTGGTTTTTTTTTGCCTCAATTAATCCCCCCGAATCTCGGAAGTGATTGAGGGGAATGCAGGTACAGCGCGTGCATTATGCATAGGCACTCGCTGCTCAGGAGTACTTAGCGATCGCGAACTTCAACCCTTTCAACCCTTGACACCGCCAATAACCAGCTTAAAGTTTCTTCCTTTTGCATCTACCCAAAGAAGGTGATAACCATGCAACTCTATCAACTGATCATTTGTTTCGATTGGCTTGCCAGCAGTCTGAAACAAAAGAAAGCAACGAAAAATCTGCCAAAAAACCTCATGGTAAAGATGGCAGCCGCAACAACTGGTGCTACCTTGGGCTTAACTGCCATATCCTTCGAGCCAGCACAAGCTGTTACACTCCATTGGGATTTTCAGGTAAAGGTAACGGAAGGTTCGCTAACCAATAACACCTATGTCGGTTCTTTCCACTATGATGACGCCAATCTGAGCGGCGTGGGAACTGAAACGTTGGGAATCGCCGATGGATTGAAAATATCCTTTAATTGGTTGGGACAAACCGTTACTGAACGATATGATATCCAGTTTCCTACTTTTCCTACAGTAAGTTTTAACGATGGAAATATATTGACCTTGAATTGGATAGTCGGTGATTTTTCTTCAGAGTTTCGCTTCGGTCGAGATCAACAAAGAAGCCGTATAGGTTTCACTTACAGCGGAGAAGCTACTGGCGAAGGGTTTG
>JAIUYC010001053.1 GCA_020216575.1 Coleofasciculus sp. S288
AGAGACACGGGCATAGATGCTGACCTCTTCAACTTCTTGCTCGAGTTCCTCTTGGCTGAGTCGCTGCAACTGCTGACCGTTGAGAACGCGATCGCTATCGCCGGCAATCCCCAAATCTTGAGCAATTGCTCGTGCCGTCAGTTGGTGGTCACCAGTAATCATAATCGGGCGAATGCCTGCCTCACGACATAGCCTTACGGCATCGCGGACTTCTGGACGCGGTGCATCCAGCATTCCCACCAGTCCCAACCAAACTAAATCCTGCTCTGCGGTTTCGTCTGACCCTTCTGCTGGAACAGCATCCAAGCGTTTGTAAGCAAACCCCAACACTCGCAAACCCATACTTGCCATCTGGTTGTTGTGTTCCAGAATGCGATCGCGCTGCTCTTGAGTGAGGGTCTGTTCCTCGTCTCCCACCTTAGAGGAAATGCAACGCTCCAAAATCAACTCTGGAGACCCCTTGGTAAACATCAAGTACGGGGAGGGCTGAGCCGTCAACTCTGGATTATTTTCGCAAATCACACTCATTCGCTTGCGTTCGGAGGAAAAGGGAAACTCACTCCGCCGAGGCATCTTACCGTTCAGCGATTGATGATCGACGCCGCCTTTACCAGCTAGGACAATCAGCGCTCCCTCCGTCGGGTCTCCCAAAATGATCCATTCCTTGTTCTCGTACTGCAAAATGGCATCATTACACAGCACACAAGCAACCAGCAGGGTTTGTAAATCTGGATACTGGTCTACAGCTACTCGTTGTTCGTTTCGCAGAAACTCGCCAGTCGGTTCATACCCCTCTCCCGTGATCCGTAAGGTGTCAGTTACTGTATCCACTCGCTGCACGACCATTTTATTTTGGGTGAGCGTGCCAGTTTTATCCGAGCAAATCGTGGTAACACTTCCCAAGGTTTCCACCGCAGGCAGTTTGCGAATTAAGGCTCTACGACGCACCATTCGCTGAGTTCCCAGCGCCAGGGTAACGGTAATCACCGCAGGCAAACCTTCCGGGACAACCGCCACTGCCATGGAAAGAGAAACTTCCACCAGTTTTTGCAAGACGCCTAAATCGAAGCGACCTAGCGTGAAGTAGCTGTGAAGCATTCCCGCCACAACCACCAAGGCCACAAGTATCAACGAGCCGCTCACCAAAACATTCCCCAGCTGGCTCATTCGCTGTTGCAGAGGAGTGGGTTCGCTCTCCACCGCTTGCAGCATTGCAGCAATTTTACCGAGTTCCGTCCGCATCCCCGTGTTGGTGACGAGAACTTTGGCACGTCCCTGGACAACCTCGGTGCCTTGAAAGACGAGGTTAATCCGATCGCCTAACGATGTCTCTTCACTGAGATGTAAATAGGCTTCCTTATTAACTGCATGAGCTTCTCCAGTTAGTGCCGCTTCTCGGATCTGGAGATTAGCTTGCTCAACCAAACGCCCATCTGCTGACACTTGGACACCCGCTTCTAGGAGCATGATATCCCCTGGTACCAACTGCTTGGCATCCACCTCAAGCACCCTGCCGTTGCGAATAACTCTCACCTTGGGGGAAGAAAGACTCTTAAGGGCAGCCATCGCTTTTTCAGCGCGGCTTTCTTGGAGATAGCCCAGGATGCCATTGAGAATGACGATCGCTAAAATGGCGATCGTATCTTTGAAGGGAACCCCTTCAGTTTTGCCTTGATGGACTGCGAGCAGGTCTAAAGCACCGGAGATGATTGCTACTGCGATCAGCATCACCAACATGATGTTTTTGAACTGATCGAGAAGGATTTCCCACGAACTGCGGCCAGCCGTTTCTTCTAGTTCATTGGGACCGTATTGTTGCAATCGCTCTTCAACCTGTTGGGATGTCAGACCAATTTCGGCGTTGCTGCCCAACTCTGAGAGTGCTTTCTCAACGTCTACGGTATGCCAAGGAGTTGCCAGGTCAGGCAAAGAATTAGAACGCGTCGATGGAATCACGGGAAGTGTTAGCTGAAACAGGATACCCAATCAATCATAGTCTCGACATTCACTCAGCGCCTAACCCAATTGGGTAGAGGCTAGGCTTCTCAAATCAACGAAGACGTGCTTTCCAAGCTTTCTGCTGGCGTATTGCCTACATATTTTTTTGCATTGACTTGGTTGCGCGATCGCTAGCGAACTGTTGCTGTGCGATATGCCAACTATTATCTTGAGCTTAACAAGGTTAACCGCTAAAATGCTCTATTTTACAAGCACTCGCGTCCTTGTTTGAAGCACTTTACCACAAAAGGCGTCGCCTCAGCTTCCCAAAATTCGCTGGATGGCACGTCGTGATGGTGAGCGGATGAGTTCGACAAATTTTAGCACCCCAGCTCCTCGGTTGAGAATTGTGGGCAAAGCGTTTGGCGAGGAGTGAGGGGAGCGATCGCGTCTGAAGTTCCCATCTTCCCCTGATAGGATCGTTGATGGTAATTAGCTGAGTCTCAATCCAGCCCAGCAACCCAGCTCACCAGCAAGGAGAGGGGCATGAAAATTCACCAGCTCGAAGTTATCAATTTTCGGGGTTTTGAGTATCAAATTTTCCATTTCCCCGAACAATTTACAGTACTCATCGGAGATAAT
>JAIUYC010001054.1 GCA_020216575.1 Coleofasciculus sp. S288
CCTTTGACATAACAAGCCGTCCCTGTACAAACGACGCAGGTATGAGCACCACTGGGCTTCAGAGAGAACAGATGGTAAAAGGTTGCCACACCATAAACGCGACTCAGGGGCAGTTTTAACCCCCGCGCGATGTAAAGCAATACATCTTCTTCCAGGTAACCGAATGCTTCCTGGGCTTTGTGGAGGACTTCAATCAGCGAATCAGGACGGTTCTGATTGCGCTTCATTGTAATATCAAGAACCTTGAAGCGCTTATCCCCACTCGGATGTGCTGCTGAGTCTTTTTTTGTAGTTTTTGCTGGAGTTTTAGTTTCTATAGATTGCATAGCTAATTTCCTTCCATTCCAGTAGTACCTTTTAATAGGAAAAGTACTTATTTGACACTTAGAGGTTAGGGGCTGTCTACAAATTTATGTAAAGACAAGCCTGGGTGGTCTACTCAGCGGATGTAGCTTTGGAGGTATGCGTGAATGAGTTGCTGCGTATTGTTTCTCTAACATCCCTACTCTATATATTTTCGACCTTTTAGACACGCTCTAGCATCAATTCTTGAGATTTCCCTGTTAAAAAAACGTTGATTTTTCCAAGCAATAAAAACAACATCTTAGTTGTTTTATTCGGCGATTACCCAGGAATAAACCCCCCTAAACCCTTACCGCTTAAGGGGGTTCATGTCTCGGAAATTCAGGGTTTGTAACTCCCATCTTTATTGTTGTTAAAACTTCTATAGACCAGGCAATTCTTAGTCTTTTTGTAAGAATTCATACCGAGTTCCAATCAAAAGGAAATATAGCTGAATGAAGATAGCCCATTGCCGCAGTTAGGAAACAGGGCATGAGAACATAACTCGTTATCTGAGAGGATTTGAAAAGTTTTATGTAGGGTGAAAAGCTTTTTTTGAATTAATGAGAGGTCATACGAAATAGGTTTAGACGCTCCTAATATCAATTCTCTAAAAGGCTGCTACACATTAATCTCCGCGTCACCGCGTCACCGTGTCAATCATCTATTGCGGTTTCTTAAAAAGGGTCAATCGTAGCGGACTTGATATCACAGGACTTACACAAAGAAAGTCTCTACGCCACATCTGGTAAGGACACATATATCGTGTCCTTACCAGATGTGGCGTCTGTGCGTAAGTCCTATATCAAATAACTCCCATCTGCAAGCTGCTGAAATTTTGCAACAATTCTATGCAAAACCTGAAGGGGATGAAGCTCAGGTGGCGAGTGCGATACCATCCAAGTGTAGTCCGCAATACACATGTTATGGAGCCAGATTCTCTACCCGCAGAGCTAATCCTGACGCACCCGCGTCAGACCCTTGGAAAGGTTCAACTCGATTGGACTCCTCAACCAGGTAACTATCTCGACTATCAAGGTCAAACCTACGCTGTTTTAGAACGCCGCCACCGCTACCTCCTCAAGTCAGGACGCTATCGGTTAGAGAAAATTGCCCTTTACGTGCAATCAGCCAAACGTCCAGCGGAAAAAAGCTTAATCGAAGGACGCTGGGTAATTGGCGATGCTAGCTGTCGTTTCAGTGCTCGCTCCGAACTCATTCGTTGCGCTGTCAATCCAGAAGGACCGTGTCATTCTTGCCGCTTCTACGAACCCTCAGCATCCGAATTTCCCAACTGACCGTTCCCTAAAACCTCTCCCGCCTCTAAACGCATGCCATTCACAAAGTCCCATCCCGACTGAGGGCGCTTGCCAGCTAACTGAACTTCCCGTAATAGCAACAGTCCCTCGCCGGTTTGAATCAGCGGGCCCGTCCCCTTCACAAGGCTGATTACTTCTCCCGGACGCCCTGACTTCTCTGATAAAGTAGACCACTCCTGCTCTAGTCCATTTAACTCTGGGGGCAACTGGGATAAGTAAGCGGCTGCGAGGGGGGCGGTGGCAATAATTTTCAGAGGTTGTTCTCGAAAGGATGCGACACAGTTTGGGATGAATCCCCTTATCTGATTGTGCAGTGCGATCGCAGAACGCGACCAATCTAAACAATAATCTGACTTTTGAATCAGTGGTGCATAAGTTGCCTGGGAATCATCTTGAGAAACAGGTTGAATCTCCTGCCGTCCTAACTTCAAGAGCGTTTCGACCAACAAATCCGCTCCCAAACTAGCGAGAGTCTGTGCCAACTGCTGAGCATTGTCCATTAGCCTAATAGGCGTGTAAGCCTTCAGCAGCATCGCTCCCGTGTCCATCCCTGCATCCATCAGCATGGTTGTAATACCCGTTTCAGTCTCACCGTGATAAATACACCACTGGATAGGAGCAGCCCCTCGATACTTGGGCAAAATTGAGCCATGTACATTAATACAACCCAGCTTGGGCATGTCGAGAATCTCTTGAGAGAGAATCTGTCCATAGGCAACCACAACAAAGACATCCGCCTCTGCCTCTCGCAGTTGCGCCAGGGTTTCGACATCTTTTTTCACCCGCTTCGGTTGCCAAACTGTGAGTTGATGAGCTAAAGCAACTCCTTTCACGGGTGAAGGGATAAGCTGGTTCCCGCGCCCCCGACGCTTATCCGGCTGAGTAACGACACCCAAAACGTCAAATTCAGGAT
>JAIUYC010000022.1 GCA_020216575.1 Coleofasciculus sp. S288
TTGCTAAGACCTGGTCAACCCAACTGCGATCAAAAACAGTCTGATAAATGGGGTTGTAAACTCTTAAGTTACTATTGTGCTGGACTACCAATCCCGATAGCTGCAATTTTACTTGCTCTGAACTGCGATCGGCTAACACTTCTCCTCGTTGCAAAATTTGCTGATATAACCCTAGCAGCCGACCAGTATGCTGCTCGCTACACAGAAGGCGATCGCGTATTGTCTTTAAATGCTCTGGTTCATCTTGAGCTTCCCAGTTCTCAATTACCCGTTTCCTCACCAAGTCTTCTACTAACGCCGCTTCACCACCTGGGGGAATCCCAAAGGGAGACATCAGTACCAATTGACAAATCTTTTGAGTGAGAAAAGGTTGCCCTCCTGTCCAGCTTAAGATTTCTTTAAGCACTTCGGTAGGGTTGTTAGTCTTTAGTGCTAACCCTTGAGCTAAGGGCATCGCTTCGTGCAGCTCAAAACCACTTAGATGAATCGCCCGCCCAATATTAAACGGCGTCCGCTTCTTGTCTTGAATTAAATCGGATGGCGTTGCCACTCCCAACAAGGCAAAGGTAAGTCGATTGTATTGTGACTTTTGTGCCCGTTTGTTATAGCAAGCTCTAATTAGGGCAAAGAAATCATCCAGAGGCTCTTTTAAGCTGAGAACGCTATCGATTTCATCGACAAAAATCACAAGATTTTCACTCAAGTGCGTCAGCAGCACTCCTTCAATCAACTCCCCCAAGCGCTGCACTGGCGGCATAAACTCGCGTTCGCGCCACCATCTCATAAACTCAACCGCCTCCAAGAGATGGAAACTGCTTGCCAGCTTGTAGGCAATACCCCCATACCACTTCTCGCCTGACACCTGCTGGGAGCCAATATCGGAAATATCGATGCTGGCACAGGCGATGCCTTCTGATTGCAACCTTCGCATTGTTCGTACCTGCAAACTGGACTTCCCCATCTGCCGAGAATTGAGGACATAGCAGAACTCTCCAGCCTTCAGTCCTTCATAGAGGTCAGAGTCAGCTTGTCGCACCACATAAGTAGGCGCATCCTCTGGTAAGCTGCCACCGACTTGATATTGGTAGACTTGCGTCATCTCTTAACCTCCACTTCAACCCTAGCGGCAAACAGCGCTTCTAACGGGTTTCGACACAAAGCTGGCTCTTGCCGCCTACACATAAAACTAAATCTCTACGAAAAGATAAAAATTACTACCAGATGGAAGCCCATCTCGTTACATTCTCATCAAATCCTGAGGCTACCTCAGATTATCACTGAGAAATTTGAGTACCGATTGACTTTTCATCGACTTTGTCAAAACTGGCGTTTAAGATAATCCTTGTACCTCTTCCAGGATGCGCTATGCCCCGATCGCTGAGGGTGCGTGAAGATTACATTGCCAAAGTCAAATCCTCTCTCCTACGCAATGGCTTTCCCAACCAGAGACTATTAGCGGAACATTTAGAGATAGCTCAATCCACTGTTAGCAACTTCCTCAATGGCATACCCGTCGATTTGAGGAATTTTCTGGAAATTTGTCGGGTTTTGGGTCAGGAATGGCGAGATATCGCCAATTTTGACCAGGAACCGCCATTAGAGGAACCCCCTAATGTTAGAGCCAAAGTTGCGATCGGCGATTGCTGCCCACACCTCAACCTCGCTGCCATGTTGCAACAAAGCCTAAGAGACACTGGTCATGAAGTCTTCATGGCGGAGAAAAACTCTTCCTTGGGAGCCTACTTAAAGCAGTGTGACTACCTGGTGCTGCTGATATCTCAGCAATCTGCCGTCAGTGAAATGGTTTTAGAGGTGGTACAACAGGTCAAGGAGTTGCACAACACCACCCCTCAAAAGCCAGCACTTTTTCCAATTTGTGTAGACTTATCTCCAGATTCACCCCTGAGTTTTGACTTGCTGGGCTATTTGCAGGGGGTTCAGGCATGGCAGTGGCGTTCTTGTGACGACAGTTCAACTCTGCTGAATGAAGTTACTAGCGTACTCAAAGAAGGTCGTATCTCCTTACCTGCTAACCATAAATTGGCAGTGAACCTGCAAACTCTTACCCTCCAAACGGGGAACAAACCCCTACCAGTAGCTCGACCAGAATTACCTTCAGGGCAAGTGGACTTGGCTTCTCCCTTTTATATCGAGCGTCCCCCCATTGAGGAACGCTGTTATGAGACGATAACACAGCCAGGAGCCCTTATCCGCATCAAAGCCCCCAGGCAGATGGGCAAAACTTCCCTAATGGCCAGAATTCTCCATCACGCCGAACAGCAAGGCTCTCGTACAGTTGCCTTGAGCTTGCAGTTAGCCAATCAGAGGGTTTTCGCCAATTCGGATAAATTCTTACAGTGGTTTTGTGCCATTGTCGGTCTAGAGCTAGGAGTACCCGACCAATTAGCCAAGTATTGGGAGATGGCTGAAATTGCTGGTAGTAATATCAGTTGCAGGGCTTACTTTGAGCAATATCTCTTGCCACAACTTGACCGTCCTTTAACTCTCGGCTTGGACGAAATTGATTGTGTTTTCCCTTACCAAGAAATCGCCGATGACTTTTTTGGGTTGTTGCGAGCGTTGCATGAAGAAGCCAAACGGCGCGATATTTGGAAAAAGTTTCGCTTGGTCGTTGTACATTCCACGGAAGTTTATGTTCCCCTGGATATGAATAAATCCCCCTTTAATGTGGGGCTACCAATTGAATTACCCGAGTTTACCTCACAACAGGTGCAAGATTTAGCGAGACGGCACGGACTCGATTGGAATACAGGTGAAGTCGAAAAGCTGATGGCTCTTGTGGGAGGGCATCCCTATTTATTGCGACTAGCGATGTATGCGATCGCACGTCAAGACGTTACCCTTGACACTGTACTGCTTTCTGCTCCCACAGAAGCAGGACTTTACAGTGACCATCTGCGACGCCACCTATGGAATCTGGAAAAGCATCCAGAGTTGCTGGAGGCGATGCGAGAGGTGGCAATCGCTTCCAGCCCGGTGCGATTACCAGCAGTGCAAGCGTTTAAGTTAAACAGCATGGGGCTAGTGCGGCTGTGTGGCAATGAAGTGACTCCCCGATGCCAATTGTACGAGCAATATTTCCGCGAACGACTAGGGGATAAAGCGCTTTAGCATACTCAATTTAAGTCAATCAAAAATCAGCTTTCAACTCGATTAAGGCTCAAAGTTCTCAGCCTTGTTCTCAGTTAGCCTCCTTGTTTGATGGGATTGTTGAATTCAGTAAGCAATCCCATGAAACGTATTTTCTCTTTACTAACTCCCACCGCTACTGCCGCTGCAATTTTAATGAGTGGGATACCACCCGCTCAAGCCCAAGAGCTTGTATTGACTCCAATGTTCAACTCGGTGGTCGCGCAACACTCCCCAGAAATCCCTAGCCGACAACTAGAGTTGTCTCCACCACTACCAGGTAATGGCAGACCTGACGAGAGAACAGATGCGGGAACCCGTGCTGCACAACCACCTGTGGCGCTACCCGAAAAAGCCTTTTCAAAAGTTTTGAATTTTGAGTTTTGAATTAACAATCTTTAACTCATAACTCAAAATTCATAACTCATAACTCCGCGTTAGCGGTGAGCGTGTCGGGTCTGTCATTAAACCGCAATAGCACACAAGTTGAACATCAAGTTACAGCACTTTTGAGGAGTTCCAAATGCTTTTAATTCGCGACCTAGTCCAACAGGCTTTGGCAACAGGTTATCTAACAATAGCTGCTCAAGAGCAACT
Organism: Coleofasciculus sp. S288; assembly: GCA_020216575.1. Classification (GTDB taxonomy): domain Bacteria; phylum Cyanobacteriota; class Cyanobacteriia; order Cyanobacteriales; family Coleofasciculaceae; genus JAIUYC01. Next base: position 3,748 of record JAIUYC010000022.1, read on the forward strand.
GCGGCAGCTTTTACAGACAACCAAATACGAAAAGGAAGACATCAATGCCTTTATGGCATTACAAAAAGCCGCAATGGATGGGCATGTGAAACAAGAAATTAGAGCTGACGCTAAAGGGAAAGCATCTCGTTGCCAATCTCTACGCCAATGTGTTTCGCATAGAACACTCTAATTAGGTTTGCCCTTCAACCACAACAATAACAACGATACAATCTTCTGTCGAAATCATGATACTTGCTCAACGTCTTAAACCACACAGTTTCACTAATACTTCAGAAATACCAAATCCTCAAGCCAGTCAATTAGATAATACTCTCTTACAAGGAGTAATTGAAAGTTTCATTGATGGCATCTTGGTTTTGACAGAGCAAGGAGAGTGTATCCAAGCCAACAACTTGGCTCGTCAAATTTGCTCCCAATTTACCCCAACTAAATCACAGCTTAACTCAGTGCCTAAAAAAATTTGGGACTTTTGCCAAGCTTTGATTGAAAGCCGTGGTTTTTTTCCCACTGGGTCAATGATTATTGAGTCTGAGATTGCGTCGAATCCGGCAACTCCTTTACGAATCCGGGTTCGATGCTTCAAGTTAAACGCATTTCCTCATCCTTGCCTGTTAGTGATACTGGAAGATCGATGTCAATCTATCCAAAACCTAGCACTTGCTGAAATTGATAGATATGGACTAACTCCTCGCGAAGCAGAAGTTTGGTTGCGTCGTCGCGCTAACTACACTTATAAGGAAATTGCCACTGACCTGTATATTTCCATCAACACGGTGAAGAAGCACTTGAAAAATATTCAAGTTAAGCGAGAAACCGTTCTTGGCATGGAAAGATGCTAACGAATGAAGCCAACATACCGAGCGCTAGCTTGTGTCATTTTTAGAAGAGGACTTCATCACAGTCCGCGAAAAATAGGGCTTTCCAAGCCGTGATGAACAGAAGTTTTTTACCCGAAGAGGAGTTCATTTGCCAATCAGAATGAAAGGTGCCCAGTAATAGGGATGAGAAAAACCAGGAGCTATTCTATTAGTTGAGGCGGCTAGCGAATCCAGTATAGGTCTAACCTCAATGCTCCTTCTAGGGTCAGCATTTCTTGTAGTTACAGCCTCACCCCGTAGCATACTCAGTTGAGCTTGACGCAAGGCTGCGGCTTTAGTTACGGGTACTGTAGGCGTTTCTGCTGCTAAGTTGCTGTAGAACTGCTGCATAAGTTGGCTCGTACTCGCGTCGTTGACTAACCAAAGGCAGCAGCTTCACGGTTCCTACATCCTTGGCATCACCGTTCATGGGTTTTGGCAGTGCAACACGATGCCAAACATCGACTCTGTGTCATCCCCCCTTTTTTTGGGACTGTCACATCGAGTCAGAGTGCCTGACTCAGTGGGGATTCATAACTTTATTTGTTGAGCACTGGCTGAGAGGCGAGTACTTTCATAAAGCTGCCGGCTACCAACTTAAGGCCGGACAAAACTAAGGAGGTTTGCGGAACAGTTCGCGGCATTTCAACGCGAACAGAATCACCTAACCAATTGTTTACCCCTGATTTTTACTCTTATGCTGATTTTTATTGTTTTTGGTTTCTGGATATAAGTCCGACCAACTTTGCTTGAGAAAGTCAATGGCTTTGGTTAATTCATCAATTTGAACTCTTCTGACCACCTGGACAACCCCATCAACATGAGCTGCACTTCCCGCAGGGCCAAGATGTTTGTAGCGAGAGCAGGCTCTGCGGTCTGATGCTTTGGGGAAAATTGGCGTTTTGGCTTGTAACTTATAGTACCAGTAAGTTTGGCGTTGCCCTCGTGCTTGGTAACGAGCCACATAACATCCTGATGGGGCAACTTCGCCCTCCGACTCAAGTTGGCTCTTACGGGCTTCCAGAAGTGTGATCGCCGATTGTAATCGCTCAGCTCTAGCAAGGGTGTCGTGTTCCTTATTAGTTTGGGTTTGGGGTGGCATGGTTGAAGGATTCAAGAGAACTGAATAAAATTTTCGCATTGTTCTCGATTAATTACCGCGAACAATGCCGTTACTCCCACTCTCAATGAACCTCAGACAACGTTGTCAAGCCGTCTTTCAGGCAGGCTACAAATTCGGTGAACAATCATTCCGTAGTCTTGCTGCTGCTACCAAATTATCCAAAAGTAGTGTCCATCGGCTGTATCATCGACTCCAAAAAAGAAATCAATATCCTGAATCTCAATTGTGGGAAACACAAGCCGGACAACAATGGCTGCGTTTGTTAGTGTTTGCGGCATTATTTGTGTTTGCCCTGGAAGGAGGCGTTGGCTGTGAGAGATTATCGGAATTTTTTCATCTGTTGCGTCTGCAACAACATATTGGCGTATCTCCCAGTGCCTTACGTCAGTTAAGAACCCACATGGAAGAGAAAATTCTAGAGTATCAACTACATGTTCAATCTCAATTGAAACAAGACGGTCGCGAAGTAGAACTTTGTGCGGCAGCCGATGAAAAGTTTTTCGATCAAGTTGTTCTAGTGATGCTGGATTTACCTTCCGGCTATATTTTAGTTGAGGAGTTAACAGAAAATCGACAGTATTCGACTTGGCAGCTTTCTGCTCAACAAGTTCTAAAAGAGTTTGGATTCAAGGTCAAGTATTTCGTGAGCGACCGAGCCAAAGCTTTAGTAAAACTCGCTCTAAATGACCTAGGATGTCCCAGTATTGCTGACTTGTTCCATGCTCTGTTTGAATTAAGTAAGAGTCTGGGATGGGAACTCAATTGTTTAGCTAGTCGAATTGAAAAGCAACTCCAACTTGCTCGCTCTAATCACCAGTCAGCCGAGCTAATTAAACAATTAGAAACTGAACAATCTCTGTTGCAAAACTCAAACCGAATTTACCAGGATTGTTCTCATCGTATCAGTACTTCTTTACATCCTTTTGATATAGCTGATAGTTCTCCTCAAAGCAGCCTTCAAGTTAAAACCCTTCTGTTGAGAGAGGTTCATCAGCTTAAAGCTTTAAAGCAAGCTCACCGCTTGAAAGACCAGCGCGATAGTATTAATAAATTCGCACGCCAAGTTCAAGAGCTAGCCGCCGTGGTAGATATTTGGTGGTCATGGATTGATGGCTGTTTAGGGTCATACCAATTTGAATCTTCTCGTTTAGATTGGATTAAACAGCAGTTACTGCCTGCTGTTTACTGGCAACAACAGGTGCGACGAACTAAAACTGAAACTCTTAAAAGAACCTATCAGCTTGCTTATCAACAGGCATGGGATGCTTTGATGCATCATCCAGCTACAGCAACCGTCAGTCATACTAATTTACAGCAATGGTTAAATTGGGCGAGTTGGATGGCAAGTAAATTCCAACGCAGTTCTTCTCCTGTGGAAGGTCGCAATGGTTATTTGTCTCAGGTTTATCACAATCGTCGTGGCTTATCCTCAAGACGGCTAAAAGTCATGACACTCATCCATAATTTTCACATCAAGCGTTGTGATGGCACGACAGCAGCCGAGCGTTTATTTGCCCAAAAATTTCCCGATCTATTCCAATGGGTTGTCTCCCAAATGGGAGAGCTGCCAACACCTAGAAAGCCAAGAAAAAAACCTCTGGAAACAATGGTTGGTTCACCTACTGTCCCCTCTTAATTTCAGCTTAGTTAGCTTTAAAATCCTTTCAATGTATGAACGAATTTCCAGTTCCCGGTTCTACCTGATGTAGAGGAAGGCTCTACTGGTTTCCCGCCTTTGATGGCATCACAATATCTTAATTTCTAGGGTCTTTCTGGTTCCTTGGTTCGCGACACATGGTCGCGAACTAAGCCCTCACTCCTTCTCTGCTTTTTTCTTAATCTTGTCCCGCCTTAAGTTGGTAGCCGTAATCCCATCTATTAAATCATTGATTAACCAGGATATTCTCCCACCCCTGGTTTTGACTCGACAAAATGGGCAGTTGGACATTTTGGAATCATGTTCGGACAATCGCCGCCTTCGTGGCAGCAACGTTGTTCACGTTAGCGATCGGTACTCCACCAAAAGTGTAGAGTTCAATATTGATAGATCCATTGAATGAATACTAATTTTATAAACAGGAGATGAACTCATGGAGAAAACATACCAGGGAGGCTGTCACTGTGGTAAAGTGCGGTTTGAAGCCGATATCGATTTGAGTACAGGAACGGGCAGGTGTAACTGTTCAATCTGTTCAAAGATTAGGCTTTGGGGAGTTGTTCTCACACCTGATGCCTTTCGTCTGCTAGCGGGCGAAGCAGATTTAAATGACTATCAATTTGGTGCCCATAGTATCCATCATCGATTTTGCCAGCACTGCGGAGTACACCTCTTTTGGCATGGCTATTCTGCTAGGAAGGGTAGAGCGTTTTACACTGTTAATATTGCCTGCTTGGACAATATAAGTGATGTGGAATTGGCAAATCTTCCCGTCCGTTATTTTGATGGACGCAACGACAACTGGGAGTTACCTCCTGCTGAAACCAGGCACTTTTGAGAGTGGTGCAGCGAGGTTCAGGTGGGGATTTAAGCGGCAGTTAGTTTGGCTTTCTCCCTGTTTGGCTGACAAACGTGCTGGAGCTTGAAACGATAGCAACCTCTACCGAACATTCATCATACGCCATGAAAATTCTTGCAATTGGCGCAACAGGTTTTGTTGGCTTGCATGTAATTCGCCAATTAATGATGCAGGGGCATCAAATTGCCCTTTTCCATCGAGGTAGCACCGCTGCAAGCGAACTGGACTCGCTCGTACATTTCTATGGCACGCGCAATCAGTTACCCAACTTTAAAGCTGAATTTGAACGATTTGCCCCCGATGTTGTTCTCGACATCATCCCTTATACAGAAGCACAAGCACGAGATGTTGTTATGTGGAAAATGTTGCAGCAGCGATCGCACTAGCCGTCACAGACAATCGTGCAGCGGGACAAATTTACAACCTGGGTGAGCCAGTAACACCAACTCTATCTGAACGAATTCAGCGGCTTGGAAATTTGGTTGGTTGGGGTGGCAAGATAGTCATCCTTCCAAAGGAGCAACTGCCGCCTCATCTCCCGATGAATTTACAGTGGCAGTATCATTTGGCAACCGATACAGCCCGTTTTCGAGAAGAGTTAGGGTATGTTGAACCAATTGCTGAACAGGAAGCATTGCGGCAAACGATCGTCTGGGAGCAACAAAATCTGACCGCAACTAGTACCGAACAGTTGAATGATTATTTAGCAGAGGATAAAGCGATGGAATGATAGGTGGATACTCTGGCTACTTTGCTGACCCAGATGGCTACTTGTGGGAAATCGCCTGGAATCCACATTTTGATTTGACAAATGGTTAATGTCATCGGTATCCAGTCACATCAGCCGGTTTCCCAGCTTCCTGCACCTCCCAAATGTAGCGAAACGCATCGGGTTGAGAACCATCCAGGTCGGTAAAACCATACACATTCGCCAACTGACCACTGGATAGCGATCGCCCATTCCAGCGGGCTACATCCGGATCGCTTGCCAGGTGAGCCACTGCCCGACCAACATATCGAGGCGTTAGAACCATTGGAGTTGCGCGATAGCATTGTGCAAACGGCAAAAGAGGCGATCGCAACCCGATGAACGTGAATTCTTTGCCTTTATAAATCGCTACAAGTGTTTGAGAAATTCGTGTATAACTGGTGACGTCTCATTCTGTCGCCACGCTAAAGCCAATTTCAGTGTTGGAAACTCTCCAATAATTGATCGATAAATGACTCCTTTTGTATGCAGACTTTGCATATTCGAAAGCACAAAGGTAATTCCTACGCCAGCCGCTGCCAAGCCTAAACGAGTTTGAGCGAGTTCAGCTTCTTGGACTACATTAGGCACAAATCCAGCTTGCTCACAACATTTGATGAAATTGGCATAGAGTACAGGTGCCAGCGATCGCGGATAAAAAATAAGCGGTTCATTTGCCAGGGATGAGAGTGCAATTTGTTTCTGACGAGCCAGCCGATGGGATGCGGGTAACGCCGCAATATACGCCTCTTCAAAGAGTGGACGAATGGCAAGAGATGGCTCACGAATCGGCAAATAGACAAAACCGACATCAATTTGGTGAGTGCGGAGTGCTTCCACATGGGCTTCTGTTCCACCACTCGTAATAATCAATTCAACCTGAGGATAGCGTTCTTGATACGTTCTGATAATGTCTGGGGCGAGGTTAAACAGGGTGGCTTCAGTAAATCCAATCTTGAGCCTCCCCATTTTTCCGTCTGCAATTTGGCGGGTTGCCTGGATACCCTGTTCAAACTCCTGCAAAATTCGATGGGCAGTTTCAAGAAATTTTTGTCCGGCGATTGTCAATTTCACCCAATGTCTTGTCCGCTCAAACAGTTGTACATCCAGGCTGTCTTCTAAAACTTGTATTTGTTTGCTGAGTGCAGGTTGACTCAAGTGCAGTGCTTCAGCCGCTCGACTGAAGTGCAGTGTCTCAGCGACCGTAATGAAATATTTAAGCTGGCGGAGTTCCATGAAACTAGCTTCTTAATAACTTTTAATTATTACGCCATAATAATTTGGAAATAGCAACTCTGTATTTTGCTTTTATGATGAATTTCAGTAGTTCGTAATAGTTATCAATTTGCAGCTACGCGAAAAATAATCTGAATATTATGAGGAGGTGCAGTGATGAATTTTGAGCAGTCTCGTCCAAGTCCTGAGCGATCGCTTTCTCGTCGTACAATTTTGCGATTGATGGGATTAGGTGCTGCGAGTGCAATAATCCCCAGCGTGATTAATGGGTGTGGAACTGAAGCCGCACAAGGACAGGCATCTTCGCCCGTGCTAACTCAAGTGTCAGACGTACTGATGAAAGAAATTCCACGAACTAACGAGAGAGTGCCTGCAATTGGACTAGGAACGTTCCTCACATTTGACGTGTTACAGAACCAGCCACGCAACAATATTCAGCAGGTCATGCGCCGCTTTTGGGAGAGTGGTGGACGGATAATTGATGTTTCACCGCTTTATGGAATGTCAGAGGTGAATGTGGGCGAGGTTGCTGAAGCACTCGGGTTGACCAATGATGTGTTCATTGCAAATAAGATCTGGGCAACAGGTGACTATTTAGGAGACAGGAGCCATGCACAGCGCCAGTTTGAGCAATCGTTGCAGCGGCTGTCGCGCGATCGCCTCGACCTATTGCAAGTGCATAGTTTAGTCAATGTAGAAATGATGGTGCCGTTACTAAGGGAATGGAAGCAGGAGAACAAAACCCGCTACATCGGAGTGACCCATCATGATTTACCCTTATATGCTGCACCGATAGAACGGTGGATCGAAAATGGGGATTTAGACTTTGTTCAAATACACTACTCAATCTTTGAACGTGGAGTTGAGGACAGAATTCTGCCTGCGGCAGCAGAACGAGGAACAGCCGTTTTGGTGAATATGCCCTTTGAGAAGGCACGAATGTTCGAGATTGTTCGGGGACGACCGCTTCCTGATTTTGTTAGGGAAATTGGCTGTGAGAATTGGGCACAGTTCTTTCTGAAATACGTAATCTCCCATCCAGCAGTCACGGCTGCCATTCCTGCAACTACGAATCCCGATCACGTTGTTGAGAATATGGGTGCATTGAGAGGTTCCCTTCCCGATAATCAAATGCGAACTCGCATGGTGCAGCATATGCAAAGTCTTCCTGGTTTTGATCGCATAGCTCAAATGCCCTGGTATCGAGGTAAGCAGTTCGCTGGACTAGTTCGCCTACCTGGTTTGGCTGCGACCCAAAATGCTGGACGCAGTTAAGCTGTTGATCGCGATCATTGCAAAACTCATCTCAAGAATGGGATAGTGCCGCAAGAATTAGATAGCACGAGGATGAAGCGTTCTCTAATCTAAATGGAACCAGGCATTTGAAGCTGCCTTACTCAAGCTTCTGGCAACCCTACCCGCCGCTAACCGTCAGCAGGCAGAATTGGTGAGCCAGCGTTTCTTCCGATTCAGAATGAAGGAGTTTGAGCATTGGCTTGTAAATGCATGGACAGGTTTCTTTAGTTTACACTCATGAACTGATGCCACTTGCCATCATCGCGAAGTACTCTATAGTTATTTAGGCTTACGTGCAGCGATAAACAGGAATAGCGGAATGCGTAAGCGCCGCTTATATTCTTCCTCGCTCAAAAAATTGTCTTTTTTGGGACGTGATTCTCGCAGGTGTTCTAGCTCAAATCCAGCCTCTGTGACCCGTTCAAAATACTCTTCTAAGGTGTGGTGATACTTCGTCACCTCATGTCCAAGCCATTTGTGTACCCTTGCGCCTGGCTTAAAGTAGTTGTCCACCAACCATGTAGTGCGGCGACCTTCAGCTAAACTGGCAAAGTTCGATGTAATGACAGGATGCTCGACCGATACAATTACTCGCCCACCAGGACGAAGCGCTTTGAAAATTTCTTGAAATACGGGTTTGAGGTTTTCAACTTAGTTCAAATGTACTATACCGGATCGGTTGACCGGTAAAATCTGTCTTCAGAAAGATGCCAAAGGGAGTTGTCTTATGAGGTGCGACGCTGCGAGTTCGATCGCGGCTATAGAGGCATCAAGCCATTATGGCGACGAAGGACGTGATGGCATCTGCTACCGATCGCTCGCCGACAACCTGCATTTGGCGGCTGGCTTCCCCTCGATCTATGCTTTTCGTCCA
>JAIUYC010001055.1 GCA_020216575.1 Coleofasciculus sp. S288
CCTTTCCTTGTTAAGGTAGCTTCTGAGGAACCTTTGAGAGGTCAGGTCACGCTAGCTTCGGTGTTATCAGTTTTTGCTTGCCAGTTGAACCGCTGGTTAAATTTATGCATTTTACTGGATCGAGCGTGAGAATATTCGTTTCGCCTTGGGCAACGCGATCGAGATAGGGTTCATAGCTGCTGTAAGACAGAATCGGTATCCGCTCACGGAACTGCTCGACTATTTCGATCTGATTTATCCCGAAGATGTATCTTTTAACACCAAATAACCGGGGAAAAGCCTGCTGTCGCATGAAACTGTTCCCCGGATTACTTTATTTGCCTTAGAAAAAGTCGGCTAATCTCAGTTAATGATTAACTCTCGCGCTAACGCCAACGCTTCTACAGCCTACAACTTAACCTCTTCTAATTTTTTCTCATGCGGTTTCCTGTGAAAACGAATCCCTAAAAAGATGTCGTATACGAAATTCCAAAAACTTTTCTGTCCTTCTAGAATTCCTAAAGATTGATAACACCCTTTCTCATCTAAAAGAGGCTTCACTGCATAGTAAGCAGGCTGATACTTATACCAGGGAATCGAAGGCCACAGATGATGAATCAGATGGTAATTCTGCCCGCCAATCAAGAGATTCAGAATGCGGCTGGGATAAACCCTAGCATTTTTCCAGCGATCGCGCTCTTGATGGGGGCGATGGGGCAAGTAGTCAAAAAATAATCCCAGCGCTAATCCCACTACCCCAGCCGGTGAGAACCAAAAGTTGAAAATATAGCCCAAAAAGTCGTACTGGCAGGCTAGATAGACGATACTGACAACCACTAAACGGCTCAAGAACCATTCCAACAGCTCATACTTACGCCACAACCGACGCTTAAAGAAATAAATTTCGTGATAAAAAAAACGAGCCCCAATTAACCAAAGTGGTCCACCAGTTGAAACAAAATGGTCGGGGTCGTTTTCGGGATCGTTGACATGGGCATGATGCTGCATGTGAACCCGCGTGAATACGGGGAAGGCAAAGCCTAACATCAAAGCACTACAATGTCCCATAATCGCGTTTACCACCCGATTGCGATGAGCCGCATTGTGAGAGGCATCGTGAATTACGGTTCCCACCATGTGCAAAGCGAGGACATTGAGGCAAAAGCAGCATGGGTCCGGCCAATGCCAAAGCCAGTAACCGCAGTTAGAGAGTACGGCTATAGTGATCGCTGTTAGAAACATGATCAGCGTTGGGTTCATGTCGCCAGAGGGAACCAGAAATTCCCTGGGAACTGTCAGCGGCTTCTCTGCCTCCGACATCGTTGTTTTTGCTCCTTTTTACTTTCCTTAAGTAGTATAAGATACCAGTTGAAAATGATAAAGATTTGTAAATATTAACTCATCTAATCAAAATCTGCTGGTTGATAAGCCCGAAAAGATGAGAGAGGGTGAGCAGATGAGAGGGAACAACCACGAGCGCAATACCGTCTTATCCAGAAAAACCCTCACTGTCGCCATCAAGAGAGGATAGAGTCAATGACGCTACAGCAGTTGGATTGCCATTCGGGTCTGATGTCGTTCCTCGTCAAGAGCTTTGGCTGGTCAACGGGCATTGCAATTTTACTGACGAGTGGTGATGCATTGGCTTTAAATCCCAACCCTTACCCAACAATCTCTGATGATCAACTTTCCCGTGATATCACCATCGCTCAGGATGTTGTAGTAGAAACAGAGCCGCAAGAATCTGAGTCTAACGTTGAGAATTATGAAGAATCTCGGTTTGACTGCCAGCTCCTAGATGGTGAGTACACGGTAATGTATCACCCAGAAAGCCAACTCGGTCAAGCATATCCTTGGGCGACCCCCAGTACTTTGGGGGGTGGCTGGACACCAGAACTGCGTTGTAATGAGATTAGCCGCCGTTTGGAATCTTACCGACCGGACGGCTTGCTGGAAATGCAGACATCTGTGGAAAATGGTTACAACATCATTTGTGTGACTACGCAGCAAGACCCAACTTGTCGGATTGTGTTGACAGTACCTCCCGGTCAAGATCCAGAAATAACTCGCGATCGCGTTTTTGACAACTTGACGGTTGCCGATAGCGGTCAAGCAACGGATGCTATCACTACATTTGTTGGTGATGACAGGGGTTCCCAATTACTCAATCAAGCAATTAACGAAGGTCTGTCTGCTTTGGGCATCGGCAAGAATTCGGTGAGACGTTCCGGTAACATTGACTTGCGACCTTTCTTAGACTCTGCGGATGGTGGCACTGGCACTCAGTTGCGCCAGGGTATCCAGGTACGGACTAATCCTCGCTTAAACCCTGATAGATTTCGGTAATTGGTAATTGGTAATGGGTAAGTAAGTAGGTAAAATTAAACATCCCTGTGAGGAATGGGCATAGGGCATGGGGCATAGGAACTAGGCAAGGAACAGTTACGTTTATTTATGCCGACCTACTTAGTAATCTGTCGCGCCTACTTATTCAACTGTCGGAATTGGGATTAAAACTGTTTTAGCATCTTGGTTGGGAACCGATGATTCTAAGAAGTTTTGTTCTTTCAGGATGTTGAAGAGACTAATA
>JAIUYC010001056.1 GCA_020216575.1 Coleofasciculus sp. S288
AGGATGCGTCTGACTTCTAACAAAACAGGGTAAATAATTCCTTCAGAGCGAGCTTTTTCGCTGGCAGATGCGGCTAGTGGCAGGCTCTCTTCCAAAAAGGCTAAAAGCGTTTGTGACGGTTGAATTGGATCAATGTTCGGCAGGAAGTGAACCCCTTCCACAGTGGTTAGGTTAAAGGCTTCTTTGACTTTACCTATCGTGGTGAATTGACTGTAGGGCATCGCGATTCTCTCCAATAAGATGAGAGCAGAAACTATAACGTTGAGCTGAAAAAATCCTTAATAAGCTAACGCGCATTTAAGAAAGCAAGTTGGTAATTTGTCAGATTACCGTAGGACAGGCGTCTTGCCTGTCTGGCACGACACATAAGCTTAGAACTGGCAACTCGAACCTCTAAGACTAACACTGTACGTAACATTAATCTTTAGATCATTTCGCTATATTGAAAAAACCGCGCCTAAGCTACCCTCAATACAAAGGCATCACCTTGCAGTAGTGCAGCTTAACTGCTGAATCATCCATCACCAAGCAACCCCAGAACTCCCCTCATGAAACTCCTCTGGAATTCACTACTAATCTCTCTAGGCATCCTGCTGCCAAACGCGACGGTTTTAGCGGAGTCCCTGAAAACTGCTGAATCACCTTCTTCTATAACCGCCACCACTGCTGAAATCTTACCTGGCTCGGGTTCAGCCGTAATTGTTACTGATGAAACACCACTGACACCAGATGTAGAAATCAAGGCAACTTCAGAGACAACACTCATTTCAGTTAAACCTGTTGTGGTTGAAGTCAAGCCTGTTGTCGTTGAGGAGGTGTCGCCCGCAGAAACCCCAGAAGTTATCGTGATTCCGGAAGCTACGCAGGAATCTCGTCCAACGGTTACGGGGGAAGATGCATCGAGCGAAAGGGCAGAACCAATTGTTATCCCGGATGCTGTACCCACCTCAACGCCAACAACGGAGGAAATAGAAACTCCGGAAAACGCGGAAACAACGACAACACCCAATTCCGAAGATTTAGTGGATGAGACAGAGGCAACGGCTGAAACAGATGCTTCTGAAACTGAGGAAACTACTACTGAACCCGACGCTGAAAACTCAACTGCGGCCAAAGAACCAGAACTAAGCCTAGAAGAACTTGCACGGCAGCAAAAGCTGATTGAAGCTGACCGACTCTATATGAGCGGACAGTTTGAGGCAGCACAGCAATTGTATCGTGAAGCAAAAGACCCGTTTGCTTTTGTGGCAAACTTAGAAACACAGGAGCAACCCGAACCAATCTATGATCCAGCCCAACTACCACCTGCGGGTTCCGTGTACTGGCGTCAGTCTCAGGCGGGTTCGGAACAGAAGCTGGAAACAAAAATTTTAGTGCCGCTTCAGCTTTTGGTGGAGCAGTATCCTCAATTTATTCCGGGTCATTTGCGCTACGCTCAAGCTCTTGAAGAGTATGATCGGCAGGAAGAGGCTTTACAGGTTTTAGAGCGAGCGACGACGCTTTATCCTGATGAACCAGAATTACTGAAAGCAACCCTTACAGAACTGGGGGAAGCAGAACAGTGGTTGGAAGCATCGCTGATGGCGCGTCAATTTTCCCTGCTTAACGCCAATCATCCCCAGGCTGAGGAATTTGGCACGTTGGCAGATGAGAATCTGGAGCGATACAAGTCCCATCTACGCAGAAAATTGAGAGGAAATGCGATCGCTAATGTTATCACTGGCGCACTCGGCTTTGTCCTCACGGGCAATCTTTTCGGTCCCATCTCTGCTATTGATACAACTATCTTGATGCTGCGGGGAGAATCAGCCGTTGGTGAATCAGTCGCGAACCGAGCCAAAAAATACCTGCCGATGCTTGAAGATGAAGAGGTGCTGGAGTACGTTCGGGAAATCGGAAACAAGTTAGCGATTGTAGCCGGTCGTGACGATTTTGAATATGAGTTTTATGTGGTCATGGATGACCAACTTAATGCTTTTGCTCTACCAGGAGGTAAGGTATTTGTGAATGCTGGAGCCATCCTAAAAACAAAATCTGAGGCAGAGTTAGCAGGTTTACTCGCTCACGAATTAGCCCATGCGGTTTTATCTCATGGCTTTCAGTTGGTGACAGAAGGTAATTTGGTTGCCAACGTGACGCAATATTTTCCCTTTGGCGGTACGGCAGCGAATCTCATCGTTCTCGACTATAGCCGGGATATGGAACGTCAAGCCGATGCTCTTGGTACAAGAATTCTAGTGTCGGCTGGTTACGCGGCAGATGGACTGCACAATTTAATGATGACCTTAGATAAGGAAGAACGCGATCGCCCTATTTTCGCATGGCTCTCAACCCACCCCGACACAGAAGAGCGGATTATCAATATCGAAACGCTCATCGAGCGCAACGCCTACAACCGCTATACCTACGAGGGAGTAGCACGGCATCTCGCCATCCAGGAACGAGTCGCGAAGCTGCTAAAAGAGTACAAAGAGTGCGAGGAAAACGAAGAACG
>JAIUYC010001057.1 GCA_020216575.1 Coleofasciculus sp. S288
GTAGTTCTGAGCATATTGCCTAGATGCAGCAAAAATTGCTTGTTTTGCCTGCTCATCCAATTTTTTGCCAAATACACCCAAAACCTTACCGCCACTTCCCCAAAGCGTCTGAAAAACCGGAACGGCGATACCACTAATAGCTTGGGCAATTAGAAGTTCAGTACCTGTCATGAGGGTTTGCTGTCAATCTAGGAATATCCACAGGTTAACCGCTATGCTTCTCCAGTTGCCAGTACAAGTTGAATAGGAGGCTTCCATGAATGAGAAGTTAAAGGTAATCTTAGCGGAGTTGCGATCGCACTTTGAGGAAATATACGGCGATCGCTTAGTCAAAATGGTACTATTTGGCTCTCAAGCACGGGGGGATGCCAATGAGAGTTCTGATATTGACGTTCTAGTTGTGCTTAAGGAGCAAGTTAACCCAGGCGAGGAAATCAAAAGAACCAGCCATATTTCAGCAGGCTTGTCCTTACAGTACGATGAAGTCATTAGTTGCCTGTTTATGGATGAAAATCGGTTTACTCACCGTAACGGCCCCTTGCTCCGAAACATCCGCAAAGAGGGAATACCGTTATGACACCCGACCAATTAGAACTCCTTCTGAAAGCGAGTCAAAGTCTCTCTGCTGCAAGGGTTTTACTAGATAACGGTTTTCCAGACTATGCAGCATCCCGTGCCTATTACACGATGTTTTATATTGCTGAGGCATTTTTAGAGGGTGAGGAAATGTCTTTTTCCAGTCATGCCGCTGTAATTTCGGCGTTTGGCAGAGAATTTGCCCGAACAGGTAGAGTTCCTGTAGAGTTTCATCAATTCCTCATCAGAGCGCAAGGCTTACGAAATGCTGGAGATTATGGACAGCTTAATGCTGTAACTGTTGAACAAGCTACTGAGCAGATTAATCATGCCGAGCAATTTCTGGAATTAGCTCAAAACTTGATTGGGACTCTACCACCCAACTCATAAGCAAGAGCGATCGCTACAATATAGCCACTAGCAAAAGCGGAGATACAGCAGCATGGTACAACAATTGCCAACTGATACCGCACCCGCTATCATCTACCCTGATAGTGACGGTCAACCAATGGCAGACAATACAAAACAATTTCGCTGGATTGTAGTCATCAAAGAAAACTTAGAATTGTTGTTTGCTAATAATCCTGATGTGTTTGTTGCAGGTGATTTGCTCTGGTATCCCATTGAAGGAGATAACAAGACTCGCCAAGCACCCGATGCAATGGTTGTCTTTGGCAGACCAAAAGGAGACAGAGGTTCCTACAAACAATGGGAAGAAGATAATATTCCGCCACAAGTGGTATTTGAAATCTTATCCCCTGGCAATCGCCTCAAAGAAATGGCTAAGAAATTCAAGTTCTACGAACACTATAGTGTAGAAGAATATTACGTTTATGACCCAGATGGCGTGGAGTTGATAGGTTGGCTGCGCTCTGGAGAAGAATTAGAGGTGATTGAGGAAATGAACGGTTGGGTTAGCCCTCGTCTAGAGATCAAGTTTCAGTTAACATCTGACAATCTAGAAATTTTCTCACCCTCAGGAGAGCGGTTCCTCACTTATGTTGAACTGGCGCAACTGAGAGAACAGGAACGTCAACGTGCCGAACAGGAGTGCCAACGCGCTGAACAAGAACGCCAACGCGCTGATGAAGCACTCACTCAGTTAGAACAAGAAAGGGAGCGCTATAAAGCTTTAGAGGCGCTACTGCGAGAACGAGGAATCGATCCAGAGCAGTTGTGAAGCGCTTGGTGAAAACGGCTAAAGACATCCCTCCTCAAGCGCTGAAATATTTCGCTACTGGGTGATAAGTAATAATCGCCGTTGTAGACTGTTCTGGATATAGCTGTTCGCTTTCATCCATGTAAAGGTTAATGCGTCCTGCCCTTGGGGCAGCGGCGTAGCCATCGCTCCCCAACAACTCCAACTGCTTGTATTGGTCTTGGATATTCGGGCAAGCTGGATACCCAAAACTATACCTTGACCCCCGATACCGTTGAGCCAACATATCCCGAATATTATCCGGCTCCTCACTCCCAAAGCCCAACTCCCGCCGAATCCGAGCATGTGTCCACTCCGCCAGCGCTTCCGCCGTCTGCACCGCTAACCCGTGGAAATACAGATAATCCGTGTACTGATTAGACTCAAACAACCCCTTCGCAAATTCAGTCGCAATCTCCCCAACCGTCACCGCCTGCATCGGGAACACATCCACAATTCCAGACTCCTTCGGCGCAAAGAAATCAGCAATACACAAACGCCGCAAAGAACGCTGTCGAGGAAACTCAAACCTCGCCACCGCCTCCAAACCCTCTGCGCCCTCTGTGCCTCTGTGGTTCATTTCCTCCGGATTGTAAACTAACAGCGAATTCCCCTCAGCCTGACAAGGGAAATACCCATAAATCACCTGAGGATGCAGCAGTTTTTCTTGAATAATCCGCTGCTTCCAGTCTTCCAAAATTGGGTAAACCTTCTCTTGCAAAAACTCATCATACTCTTCCCGCGATTGCTCCTTCGGCTTGCGGAATTGCCACTGTCCAGCAATCAA
>JAIUYC010000023.1 GCA_020216575.1 Coleofasciculus sp. S288
AGTGTCCAGGTGAGCCAAGGTTGTGACAGCACTGGTGGGTAGTACCCCTATTTTGCAAGTAATTGTGGGTTGTTGTGAGGTTGTCCAGATTTGTTCTGGCAATGATTGCCATAGATTGGCTTCATCAGCGTTGGTATACAAAGTGCCTTGCAAGCCTAGCTTTTGCCCAACTTCGAGTAGTCGGGAAGATTGCTCCTCGACACTCAGCGTCACGCTTTGGAAACGCGCCATCAAGCCCATACCTTGGCCTAAACCGAGTTGAGCAACAAGTTGAGGTGATAGGATATCGATCGCAGTGGGTGTTAGAGCAGAAGCGAGTAAGGTTTTAGTCGCAGATGCGATCGCGTCCGCCTCTCCAATTAACACCACAGTTCTTGCTGCCTCTTCTACCGGATAAACTCGGAATGTCACCTGCGTCAAAATTCCTAGCGTCCCATAGGAGCCAGTAAACAGCTTCATCAAGTCGTAACCCGCCACATTTTTAACCACTCGTCCCCCAGCTTTGGCAATTTGCCCGTCACTGCGGACAAAGGAAATTCCCAGCAGCATATCCCGAACGCCGCCATACCGTTGCCGCAGAGAACCACTGTCGGCAGTAGCGATAATGCCTCCAAGGGTTGCGTCTTGAGGATAGGCGGGTTCGAGAGGAAGGAATTGACCTGTTTTTAAGAGAACGTCTTGCAAGTCGGCAAATTTGACTCCGGCTTCTACGCTAACGGTTAAGTCACCAACGGCATGTTCAATGATGCGATTAAGGCGTTCGGTGCTGATGACAATATCAACCTTTTTCCCCACACCTCCCCAGCCCAGTGTGCTGCCGCTGCCGCAGGGAAGAACGCTCCAGCCGTTGCGGTGAGCACAAGTCATAATATTAGCAAGGTTTTCGGCTGTGTTAGGGTAAACAATGCAGCTCGGTTGTTCTGGTAAATTAGCTTTCTTAATTCGCTCTTGCCAGCTTGGTTGCAAGTGTTCCCAGTCGCAGATGACAGAGTCATCCACAAGGGATTCGAGTTTTTCGGCGATCGCATTCATGGTTTGTTGTTTGTCTTTTTTAAGCCGACTTTGCCCATAGCCCCTTATTGTAGAAAGATTGGGGAAATTGCGATCGCGCTGAACGATTCGATAAGCGTATGATTATTCTCAGATTTGCTTGAGAACAAGTACAGTAACATCCTTATCCATACAAATGGCTTTGCCAGCGTAGCATTTGGTTAACAAAATTCCTCGTTTTTGTCCTCAAGTTATGAGCAGCGATCGCTAGATTTAGCCTTTGCCATTCGACCGTTTGATTTCTTGACAAAAATTTCCTTTTGCTCGCCCATATGAGTATTGCTGAGTTCTAAGGGTAGGAAGATGGTCATCACTTCACCCTCTTGAGGCCGCTGGCGTATAATCAGCTTTCCTCCCAATGCTTGGAATAGATGTTTGGTCACCTGGAGATTCAAACTGAGACTACCAGTTTCTGGTTGGAACATCAGCAACTGACCGATTGACTTCAGCGTAGAACAGGTTGAGTCAGCAGAGTCGAATGAGTTACTTGTTTTTTCCGGATCGGATTGAGAGTGAAATTGCAACTTCAACTGGTCTCCAGCCGGTGTAACTTGAACTTGGATGTGACCACCGGCGGGCAGAGAGCGAGTGAAGTTCTCAATGATACCCGTCAGTACCTGATCCAGCATCGCGGGATTGCTCACAACCGTCGGCAGCTTTTGGGGCAGGACAACATTCAGGGTAATGTTACGCCGCTCTGCCTGCTTTTGCCAACGGGGGATGCTGTGCTCGAAGACTCGATCCAGGGACATGGAGGTGAGGTTAACTGGCGCATGCTTAGCGGAAGCCGTTTCTAATTCTATGGCTCGGAAAATCAACTCCATGCGGTTGATTTGTTCCATACATTCATGGTCAATAATTTCTAGACGCCGGATGACTTCCGAAGGTAAGTCGCGACGCTTCAGCAGCAGTTTAGTCAAGGTGCGAATTGTGGTTAGAGGCGTCCGGATTTCGTGAGTCAGTGCTTTGAGCAGTTCAACATCCGGTGTCGCTTCACTAGAATTAGCGATTTTACTAACGCCTCGCTCCTCTTTCACTAACGGTTCCCAATGACGATCCACTTGGAAGGTATTATCCTGATGCTGAGGTGGTGAAGCTTGAGTAACTGGGCGTTGAGAGGCAACGGGTATGGTTTGGATTGTCTCCGCTTGAGACGGTTCTGGTAAATTCTTGAGGAGATGGCGGCTAAACTGCATCACCACCCGATAATCAGGTGTCTTGGGTGGGAACTGTTGGATTAAGGTTTCCAACAAGCTGAGTTGATGACGACTCGTGAGTACCAGTCGAGGATGGAGTAAGTTCCAAGCTTGTTGAATATCTTCTGGAGCGAAGGAGAACCGAAAGGCTGGAATGCCTATGGCGTCTTCTCCAGAAACCATCACTAAACTAAAGTCACGGGTAAAAGCCAAACAAAACTGCTCTGCTGCTAATGGATCGCCTGGAAGTAAGGGGAGTCCATAGGTAGTCGTTTCAATGTGTTGACACGACTCAGTTTTGGCAGGGGGCAACTGAAAAGGCATTAAAGCCAAAGCATTGAATGCTTCACTCGTAAAAATCCCAGTTTGGAAACGGCCAAGCAGGTCTGGGTGGCTTAAAACTGGTGCCGGACCCGCTAAGATTAGTCCTTGAATGGGTAACGGCTCACCCTTATTTGCATCAGAGGCAGAAAACATTTGTAAGAGCAACTGTTCCAGAGTTGCGATCGCACTTTTCCACTCATGTTGGGCTTTTGCTGCTGCTGCATCGTACTTGGCCGCCGATACACGCTCTTTTCCCTTACGACTCGTTGCGCCTTGCTGACCGTTCTTCGTTACAGCCGTCCACGTACCATGAGACGCAACTTCGTTATCCAACCCAGTCTGTTCGCTCCGGGCTAAAATCTCACTTAAGCTTGGTAACAACCAATTTCGCACCACCATCTATCCCCATGCACAGCAAGCTCAGTATTGACATATATTTGCTCTTCTGATTACGAGGGTACTGGCATTTATCATCCTCCTAGGGTCGTAGAACCGAACCTATTATTCGCGATTTCCGTTAAGGGGTTGAAAAGCCAGTAGTTTTGTCCTACTGCATCAAGAATACCAAACGGCATCTCCTGTATCTTTCCTGATACCATTTTGGATTTTGGATTGGAGAAAGCCTTAATGCGAGCAGTTTCAGGAATTCAAATGTGGCAAGTTCTTGCCCCAAATGATATGACAGGGTCATCATCCCTGACAACTTGGGTTTTTTAGCAAATTTCCTGCATAAGTGACCAAACCCTAGAAAGAAATAAGTACTACGGCTAAGTAGGCAAAATTCACTAGCGCCAATTTCCCCATGAACTGCCGTATAAAGGAGGAAAATCAAGCTCCCCAAACTCCTGACTTCTAACTTCTGTGCGGGCGGGTTTATCGGATTGATTTGTAGGAAAGCTGATATCTCGGTTAAACCCGCCCCTACGACCCCTGACCCCTGACTCCCTATTTTCAAAATAGATGCTGCAAGCTAAACAACTCTTACAAGGGCGTTATTACCTCCAACAGAGCTTAGGACAAAATGCTGGCCGTCAAACCTGGCTTGCAGAAGATCGCTCAGCAATACCACCGCAGCCAATCATTGTCAAGTTGTTGGCTTTTAGCCCCCAGATGCAGTGGGATGAGTTTAAGCTGTTTGAGCGAGAGGGGCAAGTACTCAAAACTCTCAATCATGCCAAGATTCCAAAGTATCGGGATTATTTTTCAGTCGATCAACATGCTGGTGAGGGGTTATGCTGGTTTGGGTTGGTGCAGGACTATATTCCAGGTATTTCCCTCCAACAGTGGCTTGATGAGGGGAAGCGTTTCACGGAAGCTCAAGTTCGCTCAATTGCCACTCAAGTTCTAGACATTTTAATTTACCTGCATGGGTTAAATTCCTGTGTGCTGCACCGAGACATCAAACCCAGCAATCTGATTTGGGGCGAGGATGAGCAAGTCTACTTAGTCGATTTTGGCGCTGTACACGACCCAACTGCTGTTGAAGGTGCAACGTTCACCGTCGTTGGCACGGCTGGTTATGCACCTCTAGAACAGTTTTATGGAAAAGCGGTTCCGGCGTCAGACTTGTACGCACTGGGCGCGACGTTAATTCATTTATTGACTGGGATAGCACCCGCAGATTTACCCCAGAGTAATTTACGGATTCAATTTCGCGATCGCGTTAGTCTTACTCCTAGTTTTATCCGCTGGATTGAATTTCTTACGGAACCCGATTTAGATCGGCGATTTAGTTCAGCCAACCTTGCACTTGAAGCGCTTCATACAGGTCATTCCTACACCTACCCTATCCGAACCAGCCCTCAACCTGTAGGTAGCCATATTCGACTGAAAAAATCGATGAAGCGGTTAGTCGTTAAATTTCCCAGACGCCGGATTTCATTGATAAACTTCGTCAAATTCGGCTGGCAATTGCTTTTGACCGCCGGTTCGCTAATATTTTTGTTATCACCCAGCCTGATAGCCGTAGCTCTCGTATTATTAATTTTGCAAAACTCATCTGACTTTAGTGACATTATCTGGTGGGCTCTCCTTGGGTTTATTGTGTTTTGGGTTTGGTCATTTAAAAAAATTAGCGACGAACTCAAACGAGTGTTTCTCGATTTAAAGGAAGCATTGCTTGCTTGCCTGGGAAATCATTCCCTTGATTTCAGTTTATATAAGTTTGGGGTTTATCGAAACCTCTTTATCCTTGCAGAAAAATGTTATCCTATGGGTCGGGTTTCTGATATCAAAACTATTGAAGTAATTCCTTTAGAGGGAGTAATTATCCAGACCAAGAAAAAGAGATATGTTTTGCATCAAGAATTGACTGAATCCGAGGGGGTCTGGTTAGTCGATCAGATTCAAGACTGGTTGTACTCCATTAAAAACCAAGCTTAAAAATAAAGGATCACAATTCAGCTGCCAATTTGGAACTTTCAATCCCAAACTCTCATCCCTAACACTAACAACTGATCACGAATTATGTTGCAAGTCGAACAGGTTTTACAAGAGCGCTATCAACTTAAACAACTGTTAGGAAACCATGCTGGTCGTCAAACTTGGTTGGTAGAGGATTTAACCGCAGAGCCGAGGCAGCTTGCAATTGTCAAACTGCTGCCGTTTAGTCCACAGATGCAGTGGGATGAGCTTAAACTATTTGAGCGAGAGGTTTCTGTTCTTAAACACCTCAATCATCCCCGAATTCCTAAGTATCGCGATTCTTTTTCGGTTGATAAAGAGGCGGGCGGTGGTTTGCCTTGGTTCGCATTAGTACAGGACTGTATTCCTGGTTCATCGTTGCAGCAACTGTTAGAAAGTGGCAGACGCTTTACAGAAACAGAGGCAAAAGATATCGCAACTCAGTTGTTGAATATTCTGATGTATCTGCACGAGTTGAGTCCGTCGGTACTGCATCGTGATATCAAGCCCAGCAACATTATTTTGGACTCCCAAGAACAGCTCTATCTCGTAGATTTTGGGGCGGTGCAAGACAAAGCAAAGGCGGAAGGAGTTACCTTTACTGTAGTTGGGACTGGGGGTTATGCTCCCCCCGAACAGCTTTGGGGTCGTGCTGTACCAGCAAGCGACCTTTACGCACTAGGTGCTACTTTGATTCATTTATTAACGGGTACTTCGCCGGCTGAGTTGCCACAGCACCGGATGCGCTTACAATTTAAAGATAAAGTAACGCTAACTCCCAGGTTCGTTCAGTGGCTTGAAAAACTAACTGACCCAGCTCCAGAGCGGCGATTCTCTCAGGCTCGGCAAGCACATCTAGCTCTGCAATCAGGTTCTGCTTCCTATTCCCTAGTAGGTGGCAACGGTTATGAAACTATCCCGAAGGCTCGTTATGGTCGGCTCGGAAGCTTAGCGACACTTCAATATGCTGCCGTCTTTCTGTTTGCTGTTGCTGTACCCTCTTTTGTGGTTTACCGAGGACACTATTACAACGAAGCGAAAACCTATATTGGCGCAATGAACCGCGCCCAGCAAGCCTACCAGTTAGAGTTTGGTGAGTTTACCGCTTCCATCTCGGATTTGGGTATTGGGATGAAACATCCGACAGAAAGCTACGATTATTCAATTCATACCACTCCCTTGTCCGCATTTAACTATGCAACCCCCCGCAAAGATACACTCAAGGGCTATGTTGGAGGTACATTTCTAGCATCGGCTAATGATGGGACGGATGAATTTTTGACTGTCGCGATCGCCTGTGAAAGCGAATCCCCTGAGATGACTCGCCCTGCTGATCCAATTGTGCGAGGGAATGTCATAGAATGCAGCCCCAACACAAAAAACATTTACACGTCAAAGAACAGCGAAACCGGAGGCATTTTATTAGAGAAAGATGGGGCGCTGGCTTATAACTCCCTCAACTATGCCAGGACAGGCCAGTACGACCAAGCCCTTCTAGTTGCTGAAACTATCGATAACGGCAAACTCAAAGAAAAGGTATTCAAGGCAATCGCCAATCAAGTTACCACCGCGAATCGCAGATTGCAAGCACCTGAAAACCTCTTCCAAGCGGTTGAGGTCGCCACAACAATTAAAGATGCCGAAATCAAAGCTTGGGTGTTGGCAGACATCGCCCCTAAGTTGGCCGCAGCTAATCAACAATCTCTTGCCACTCGAATTCTCTCTCAAGCCTTTGATTTAACCCAACTCATTCAAGATTCCTATACGAAAGCTATGGTGTTGGCGGACATCGCCCGTGGGCTGGCAGCAGTAGGTCAACCGTTGCAGGCAGAGGGAATTTTCATGCAAGCCCTTCAAAAGGCTAAATCCACCGAAGTCATCGATTATAAAGTAAATGCATTGACCTATATAGCTGGAATGTATGCAGCAGCGGGTCAATATGACCAAGGACTTGAAGTAGCCAAAACCTTGAAATCCTACTATGGCAAAGAAACGGCATTTGAAGCAATTGCCCACGAGCTAGCTGCCAAGGGTCAGTATGACAAAGCACTTGGGGTTGTCCAACTTATCGTAGACCCTAATATTAAAGCTAGGATTTTAACCGACATTACCCGCAAGCAAGTAGCTGAAGGTGTAGCCGAGCAAACCGAGAGACTTTTTGCTCAGGTTCTTAAAGTCGCTGAAACTATCCCTTCTAATGCTGACCGAGAGACTACACTGGAAGCGATCGCTCGTGAGTTAGTCGCGGCTGGTCGATACAACCAAGCTCTTAAAGTTGTCGAAACCATTAAAGATGAATATGCCCGAGAGATGGCACTGGAAGCACTTGCCCGTCAATTAGCGGCTGCTGGACGGTACGACCAAGCCCTTAGCGTCGCCAAAACTATTAAAAACGGTTTTACCCAAGAGAGGGTGCTGCGAGCGATTACTGACTATAGAAACTGATACTCTCGCACGTATCCTAGGAAGCCGATCAATAAATCAGGGTTCAGGACTTACGCACAGACACCACATCTGGTAGGGGAGGGGCATGGCATGCCATGCCCCTACCATTTGCATATTACGATTTTTCGAGGATACAGCCCACGAAGATTCAAGGTTTCATCCGAAAGTGACGGAAGAGCGCTCTATACCAATTACCAATTCCCAATTACCCAACTGGATTGTAATGATTTATTTCTATCAGTGGTGAGTATTTATCTCTAGGTTTGTTACATTAATGTAATGTAAGCAACCAAAGGTTATTATCCATGCCTTATACCAAAGAAGAGCGCGGACTGCTCAATAACTTTGCCCCAGAGACAAAAACTTATCAGGCAGAACCTCCAACAAAAGGGCAAATTCGGAACTACCTTATATGGGGTACAGGCGCTCTAATCCTCGTTGGCGGCTTGCTGTTCATTGCCTTTTCAGCTTCCAACGTTAGCTAAGCAGACTCGGCCAAGGTGGCAGGGAAAGACCAGCCCAACCCACCTGTCATCTTACTGCTGAATGATTTGAATGGCGTCCATTGCATTCCGGTAATTCGCTGTCCGCTCTTGTGATTGGAAAAGCTCAGCCGCTTTCTTCAAGTCTTTAACGGCTTCTTCAGCTTTGTTGAGGTGGAAGTAAGTAATACCCCGATTATAAAACGCTTCGGCGAATGTGGGTTGAATCCGAATCGTCTCGGTGTAATCGTCAACAGCAGCCTGATGCTGATTGAGGCGATTGCGAGTTAAACCCCGATTGTAGTAAGCCATGGCATTGTTGGGGTTAATGCGAAGTGCCTGCTCGTAATCAGCCAGCGCTGCCTGATGCTCTCCCAGTTCATCACGAGCATTGCCTCGGCTAATGTAAGCCGTATCGTTGTCGGGATTGAGCGAGATGGCTTTGGAGCAGTCGGCGATCGCTTCTTTGTATTTTTCTGAAACAAAATAGGCATAGCCTCGATTGCTATACGCTTGAGCAAAATCGGGATTCAGTCGAATCGCTTCCGTATAGTCGGTGATCGCTTTGTCATAATTGCCCAGAGTGTGATGGACATAGCCCCGGTTGTAGTAAGTATCTGCATCATTGGGGTTGAGTTGCAGCGCTTGGGTAAAATCTGCGATCGCTCCTTGGTAATCCCCAGCATCGAGTTTATCAACGCCCCGGTTGTATAGTTCCACATCGCTCATCGGCTTGGTATCGGTTTGAGACACCATTAGCAAGTTGGAGTCTATAGCGATACCCTCATCCCACTGCTGAGCCTGAACCGCTTCAGCCAATCCAGCCATTACCATAGCAACTCCCACAAGTGTGAGCATTCGATAGGTCAAATTCATTGTTTTCCCTCCAAGAAAGCATTCAAACAGGGTGGACATATACGTCCCAGTCAGAAAGCCAATCGTTACAACTCCTAACCGATATGGGTTGAAACCAATAAAAACCCAAGCCCTAACCACCACATTACCCAAGTCAGTCAACTTTTGGCGCAGGAGAGGCAGGGTAAGATGAGACAATAAAACAGCAGGATTGAAGCGAGAGAGATGCTGAAAACAATTGTCGCACTGCTGCTACTGGTATTAAGCCTAGGTCTGCATGGCTGTGCTGCCGGTGTCGGTGGACTGAAAAGCTATGTGGATGCTACAGATGGCTATGAGTTTTTGTATCCCAACGATTGGCTTCCAGTCCAAGTGACTGATGGACCCGACGTTGTGTTCCGCGATATGATCGAGCGCACTGAAAACGTGAGTGTTGTAGTCAGCCCAGTTCCAGATGAGAAAACCCTTGATGATTTAGGAACCCCTGGAGAAGTGGGTTACCAGTTGCAAAAAAATGCGATCGCTCCTCCCGACTCGGGACGCCAAGCCGAATTGATCAATGCCGAAGCGCGTGAGTCTAACGGCAAAACCTATTACCTTCTGGAATACAACGTCAAACTTCCCAACCAACAACGGCACAACCTGGCCAGTGTTGCTGTAAGTCGTGGCAAACTATATACGTTTAATGCGTCTACAACAGAGAAACGCTGGCAAAAGGTACATGACTTGCTCGAACAATCCGTAAAGTCTTTTTCAGTGTACTAATTGGTAAATAGGGGGTCAGGGGTCAGGAGACGTAGATTGTCATGCTTTCGTTTTGCGCGGCAGCCCTTGGTGTCTAACTAGTTAGTTGTCAGTTGTCAGTTGTTAGTTTTTCAAGAGTACTCAATAATGGCCACTGACTCCTGATCAATAACCAATGACCAATAACCAAAGACTAATTTATGGGAGTACCAACGTTTGTATTAGCCTCCGCTTCGCCAGCTCGCAAACGCTTGTTACAAAATGCTGGAATAGAACCGGTCGTTTGTAAAAGCGATGTTGATGAATCTCAAGTTCAGCTAAGTGATCCAGTAGCACTGGTGGAGACGCTGGCACGGCACAAAGCTCAAGCGGTTGCGGGTCAATTTAGCAATGCGTTAGTACTGGGCTGTGATTCGGTTTTGAGTTTGCACGGTGAGATTCACGGGAAACCCGCTGACGCAGAAGAAGCGATCGCTCGTTGGCAGATGATGCGAGGGGAGGTCGGCATTCTCTACACGGGCCATGCCTTGATTGATTTAACTCAGGACAAAACCCTAGTCCGCTGCGGAATTACAAACGTTTACTTTTCCGATGTGAGCGATCGCGAAATCGCTGCCTACGTTGCCACTGGCGAACCCTTGAATGTGGCTGGCTGCTTCGCCTTAGAAGGCAGGGGAGGGTTTTTTGTTGAAAAACTGGAAGGCTGCCACACTAATGTTATCGGTCTTAGTTTGCCACTCCTGCGTCAGATGCTGGGAGAATTAGGATATGATGTCACCAACTTCTGGTAATCCAGATGTTAAGTCGTATGGCAAGTGTTGTACCATTTGGTGTTATGAATGTCACAGTTGTAGGGGCGGGTTTAGAGGTTTAATTTGGCCATAGACCCATGAATTCTGTTCAAAACCCGCCCTACCTACCGATAAGTTGTGTCATATTTAAACCCAAATGGTGGTAGGTGTTAGGTGGTAGGGAAGTAGACCGTTGATACACCAAAAAAATTGGCGAGAACCAATTGAGCAAGTTGTGGTAACGGCTCAACAGATGCGCGAGATTGAAGGGCGTATCTTTGAGGCGGGAATGCCAGTCGCGGCATTAATGGAAAAAGTTGCAGGACTGACGGCGGCGCGAATTCAAGTGCTTTATCCGCGTTCTCAGTATCATCGCGTTGGTGTGCTAGTCGGCCCGGGTCACAATGGCGGTGATGCTTTAGTTGTGGCACGCGAACTGCACTTTCAGGGTTACGATGTGCTGATTTACCGCCCAATTGCAAAACTGAAAGACTTAACGGCGAATCATGCTCAATATGCGGCGAGTTTGGGGATTCCGTTTTACGAGCAAATTCAGCCTTTGCATCAGTGTGACCTGATTGTAGATGGTTTGTTTGGGTTTGGACAAACGCGATCGCTCGACGGTGAGGTTGCAGATGCGGTTAATCAGTTGAATCAATGGTCACAACCCGTTGTTAGCATCGACTTGCCTTCTGGGATACATACCGATACTGGCGAAGTGCTGGGAACGGCGGTTCGAGCTACCCGCGCGTTTTGTCTGGGGTTGTGGAAGCTGGCATTCCTGCAAGACCAAGCGTTGGAATATATTGGAGAGGCGGAGTTAATTGATTTTGATATCCCGCCCATGGATGTTTGGGCAATCTTGGGTCAACCCGCAGGCATGCAGCGCATGACAGCCGCAATGGCAAGAGACTTGCTACCTTTGTCTCGTCCGGCGGTGACGCATAAGTATAAGCAGGGGCAGTTGTTAGCGATTTGTGGCTCTCGCAAGTATTCGGGAGGAGCGATTTTGACGGCACTGGGAGCGCGTGCTAGTGGAGTTGGAATGCTCTCCGTTGCTGTGCCAGACTCTCTCAAACCGCTACTGGTGAGTCATTTGCCAGAAGCACTAATTATTGGGTGTCCGGAGACGCCAGAAGGAGCGATCGCGCAGTTACCAGACGCCGTAGACTTGAGTGATTATCATGCGATCGCTTGTGGCCCTGGTTTGACGCGAGATGCCACGCCCGTGGTGCAAAGCGTGTTAGAAGCTGAATGTACTCTCGTGTTAGATGCCGATGGCTTGAATATTCTTGCAGAACTGAGAACCATCCCAACCTTGTTGAGACGTCAGGCTCCTACAGTTTTAACGCCTCACGTCGGCGAATTCAAGCGCTTGTTTCCCGACTCATCAGAATTGCTTCCAGACGGAGTGAGTGCTGTGCGTAAAGCGTCCCAACGCAGCAAGGCAATAGTATTGTTGAAAGGAGCGAGAACTGCGATCGCACATCTTGGAGGTGCTGTCTGGCTGATTCCCGAAAGTACGCCTGCTTTAGCTCGTGGGGGTAGTGGGGATGTTCTCACCGGACTAATTGGAGGACTCGCAGCGCAACCCGCCTTAGCCGAGCAACCTTTGGAAGCAACGGTAGCTGCTGCTGCTTGGTGGCATGCTCAAGCGGGTACTTTAGCAGCGAAGGAGCGGACTGAGTTAGGGGTGGATGCGTTTACGCTATCACAGTATTTGATTCCGGTGGTGCGATCGCTCTTAGGGATTTGCAAATAAAAAACGCCCTTGTAGGGGCGGGTTTAGGGTTAAATCCGTGGACAAACGATCACCTCCGTACAAAACCCGCCCGTGCGCTAAACTTAGTTCCATCCCTCTGACCCATTGTTGATTATTGCTTGTGAGTTGAGTCATTGTTCTGGATGATGCACCTGCCTGTCCGGATATCGAGTATCAGAACCTCGTCGTTGAATTGGGGAACCTCATGGTTGAATTGGGGAACCTCATGGTTGAATTGGGGAACCCCGTCGTTGAATTGGAGAACCTCGTTGTTGAAATTGGGAACCTCATGATTG
>JAIUYC010001058.1 GCA_020216575.1 Coleofasciculus sp. S288
AAATTCAAATTACTCGTCAGGACGAAGCATGGCAAGTACAACTTATATTTATTTTTTAGAGAAATCGCCGGAAGCCCCACGCTGTCAAGAAGTGCAGCGTTCTTGATGGATAGGCAGTTAAAAAGGGGATGGGAATTTCCGGCGGATTTTTTAAGTCAGTGTCATTCAACTTAATAAAGATGCAGTTTGTACCCTTGGTGCAAGAGTCGCAAATGTACTGGCGTCAGCGATTCCACTAGCCACTAAGCCATTGTCTTGTTGAAATCGTTTCAGTGCTGCCTCAGTCCCTGAACCAAAAATGCCATCGACTGAACCAGTGTAGTATCCTAAAGCAATGAGTCGAGCTTGAAGGCTCCTGACTCTTGTCCCGCTACTTCCTCTTCGCAAAGTTGCGATCGCAGCAAAACTCCCTCCACCAGAAGAACGATCCTGTAAGGCTGCAACAGTCGTCGATCCAGCAATACCGTTTATTGTCAGCCCCCTAGCGCGTTGAAAGTCGCTAACCGCTACCTCCGTCAACGTTCCATAAGAACCCGTAATTTCACCCCTGTAGTAACCCAAGTCTCTCAATCGAGTTTGCAATCGGATGACTGCTGGACCAGTACTCCCCGGCTGCACGGGTTGTAGCTGTGCGACAGTAGGCGATTGGCTCCCACTAGGAGATGTGTTTTGTAGAGCTGCCAGTGTAGTTGGTCCAGCAATGCCATTCACACTCAGTTTTCTAGAACGCTGAAAGTTTTTAACGGCTGTCTCAGTCAATTGACCATAGAATCCCGTTACTGGACCGTTGAAGAAACCCAATGCTTTCAATCGATTTTGCAATTGGGTTACCGCGACACCACGACTTCCTCGTCGTAGCTGTGTCGCAGTAGGAGGAGGACTGGCAATAGCAGGATCTCCTGCAAACGGAGGGCTAGTCGTAACAGGAGGGTTACTCGCAACTGGAGCAGTATTACCCAACGCTAATAAAGTGTTGGAACCAGCAACACCATCGACTCGCAATCCCCTAGCTCGCTGAAATCTACTAACAGCGTCCTGAGTTAATCGACCATAATAGCCTGTTATCGGCCCGTTGAAGAAGCCAGCAGTTCTCAACTTCGTTTGCAACTGGGTTACGGCGGAACCGCGACTGCCTCGTTGCAGTACTGTACCTGTAGGCAGACTGCTACTACCAGAAGTGGAACCCAGGGCAGACAGAGTGTTTGTTCCAGCAATGCCATCGACTCGCAATCCCCTCGCTTGCTGAAATTTTCTAACAGCATTTTCGGTAATCGAGCCATAAAATCCAGTAGAACGCACTGTGCTGGGAAAGTAACCTGTGGCTTTGAGCCTATTCTGAAGAGAAACAACCTGAGAACCCCTGGTTCCTCGATGAAGTGTACCTCCTAGTGCGAGTGCGTTAGTCGTTGCCCCTAGAATCGATAGAGCCAAGATAACGGAGAGGACGCGAATCCAAGCTGAGCTAGGCAGTTTCCAGGTGAACCCCTCAAATAATTTCAGATCGCAATCAACCGATTTAAAGTGTTTTTCGTCAGTAGTAGATAGGTGAACGGATGCCAACGTTTCCATAATTTCCCTGTTCGCTATTTAATAAATGATTTTTAGAGAGCTGCCTGTAAGCCCCTCACCGTGCAAATAGACTTCAAAACTTTCCGGATTAATTTCGGGAAGAGTTAAACTTTAGTTCCTCACACGCGACTAGGGACGTTCCCCTACACGGATTGGCATCAAACAGTAACCAAGTGACCAGTTATCAGCAACTAGTGCAGCGTGGCAGAAATAAGTATCCAGTTGAAAAAGGTTAAAAAGCTTACTGTACAAGCTTTCTTCCCTTCTGACTTGAAAGTGCCACTTTCATGGTTGGTGGTGAGCGAAGCGAGCGCTCATGACGACTGCCTTGGAGCCTTGTGCCTTCTTGTACTAGTAGAGCAGTTCCCCTCTATTCTTCTAATATGTGTAGCCAAGGTTAGCTTATGCAGCGATCGCAAAATGGATTGCTGTACTATAGGCTCAAAGCAGCGATTGCCAAGCCCAGCCAAATCAAACAGCAATATTGTGTCAACTGTAAGGCTTGGTAAATTTTCGTTGGTGTAATCGGGTAAATTGGGTCACCGAGAAGGGGTTTGTGTTTAGCAACACCTTGATACCAGTTTGTTCCCCCCACTTGGACACCCAAAATTGCCGCATACGCACACTCGCTCCAGCCCGAGTTGGGGCTAAGGTCTTTAGGGGCATCGCGCCAGCACAGACGCCAAACGTCTTGAGGTTTTCCTGACAAAAGCGCTAAAGTGATCGCGGTTAACCGACAGGGTAACCAGGTGAGGGTATCTTCTAGCTTGGCACTGAACCAACCCAAATCTTTATAAGGCTCTCGTCGATAACCAATCATGGAATCTAAGGTGCTTGCTGCTTTGTAAGCAAGGGCGAGAGGAACGCTACCAACCCCAGGCAAACATGCTCCTACAATTGCATAAAACAGAGGAGCGGTCACGCCATCGGTAGCATTTTCCGTCACCGTTTCCAGAATTGCACGCAGGATGTCTGGCTCATCTAGCTTTT
>JAIUYC010001059.1 GCA_020216575.1 Coleofasciculus sp. S288
CCCAAGATGAAGCCATAGCCCAGTTGCTCAAACTTGTTGAATACGGGACCAAATATGGCAAATGCGATTAAACCCATGCTGACGATTAAAGACAGCCAGCGCAGCCAGCTTCCTCCCTGGCTGAAGAGACTAAAAGCCGCCCCCGTGTTTGTCACATACGTAAAGTGAAAAACACCAGGTAATAGGGGGAGGGTTTCTCTGTACTCCAAATTCTGCACCACTAAATATTTTGTCACCTGGTCTAGAATCAGACTGACAATAGCAGCAATCCAGAAGAAGCGGTTTTTCAAAGGCATTGTAATTGGTCATTGGTCATTGGTCATTGGTCATTGGCAACAGACAAGGAAACAAGGCCTAGTAACTTACAACGCATGACTAATAAAACATTAGTTGCCGTAGGGCAAATGCTAAAACTGTAACAGCACAGGCTACGACCATCTGCCCTGGCAGGGGATAAATCGAGTATTTCACGATCGCCTGCATTAGAGACAACCCCTCAGCGACGCCTCCGTGGATCGTGTGGAAAATCATCAAATACCCCAGGCCGTAGACATGGATAGTCAAGAGCCCACAGATGCAACTAAAGGCTAATGACTCCAGTCTTGGCGGCATCCGAAACGCCAGAAAACCGCAGAGCCAGGCTCCAGCAATAAAGCCGAGTAAGTAACCAAAACTAGGCTCTTTAAGATACCCGATCCCACCCCCTTGGGTAAAGACTGGCAGGTTCAAGCCCAGGACAATATAAGCAATTTGAGAAAGAGCACCGGCATTTTTGCCACCCAAACAACCCGCGAGTAGTACAGCCCCGATTTGATAGGTAACGCCCAGCGATACCGCACCAATGCCTTGTTCTGACCAAGCCCAGGGGGGATTAGTCACGAAGGCTTCCAGAAACGTGCCACCGATTGTCAGCAGCAAACCAATCAATGCCCATAAGAGTTCGTTCGGAGCAGACATTAGCAACGGGCTACGAGCCAAACAGATAAAAGGTAGAAGGCAATCCTGTGAAAAACATATTTTTTTTTGCCCAATACCTTATACCTCCTGAGACAGATACTCTCCGGGAATGGGTGCCTCGCCACCCGTTAATCCCAGGGCTTCGAGCATGGCATGGTCTTGCTCTGGCGGTTGCCCTAAGGTGGTGAGGTAGTGTCCAATGAGCATGGCGTTGATTCCAGCTTTGAGTCCCAGGGCTTGGAGTTCGCCTAGGACTGCTTCTCGCCCGCCAGCGTAGCGCAGGATTTGTTTGGGGAGGATAAGCCGGAAAATGGCGATCGCTTTTAGCGCCTCGTAGGGTTCAAGTTTGGCACGTTCTCCCAATGGGGTTCCAGTTCGGGGATTGAGCAGGTTCAGTGGCACAGATTCCACATCTAAGTCTCGTAAGGCCAGTGCCAAATCAACTCGGTCTTCCCAGGTTTCACCCATGCCCAGAATGCCGCCCGTGCAAGCTTGAATACCAGCCGTTTTCAGATGCTTGATGGTTTCAACGCGATCGCGCCAGCTATGCGTCGTTACGATTTCTGGGAAAAAGTTTTCCGATGCTTCCAGATTGTGGTTGTAGCGTGTCACTCCAGCTTCTTTGAGAGCTTTAGCTTGTTCTGGCGTCACTTCTCCCAAGGCACAGCAAGGCTTAATGCTAGTTTCAGCAATAAGGAGCCGTACCGTTTCCAGGATGCGTTCAAATTCTCCCGATTTCGGGCTGTTGTACTTGATACCGCGTCCTTGACTCACCAGGCAAAAGCGTTTTGCACCCGCTGCTTCGGCGGCTTTGGCTTGCGTTAAAATTTCTTCAGTGGACTTAAGTCCGTAGATGGGTGAATCTTGACCAGGGTGGTGAGCTGACTGAGCGCAGAAGCCACAGTTTTCCGAGCAGTTTCCCGATTTAACATTAACGATGCTACATAGATCGACGGTATTGCCGCAGCAGGCTTGGCGCACTTGGTCAGCCGCTTCGCACAACAGCAAAATATTTTCCTGACCTTCAATTTGAGTGAGAGCGATCGCTTCTTCTCGATTGATGCGATCGCCAGCCATGATGCGCTCTGTTAAGCTTTGCAGCCACTGTTTCAGGGATGCAAGTTGAGCGTCACCCACCTGAGTTTGGGAGTTCAATGCCTGACCGACACTTGACAAAGGTGCTTGAACCACAGTTACCCCTTTGATTCTGGGCATTATAAGCCTAGCTATTATACCCTTTTTCTAAAGGTGCTGTAGTTCCATAGCTTACTTAAATGATTAAATTCACCTATATTTAGTAATATTTTAATCGTGTTCTTAACCTTTCCTTTACTGTGAAGCGCTAGAGTTTCGTTACGGGAACCCGTTATAGAGACTCAAAGAAATATATATGTTTTCTCAAAGCAATCGTTTGGCATCCATAGCCAGTTTGGCGACGCTGGCATTATTAGTTGCTTCTTGTGGCAATCAACCAGCCCCTGATGCGTCCTCTCCTCAAGCTGAAGGCGGCAGCCCCGCCGCTGGGGGGTCGAACGTAAGTGGGCAGGTCAAGGTAGATGGATCGAGTACCGTCTTCCCCATCTCAGAAGCAATGGCAGAAG
>JAIUYC010000024.1 GCA_020216575.1 Coleofasciculus sp. S288
CAAGTCAATGCCTTGGGAATTGGCTAAACAGATGACGGCAAACAGAATGTCAGCCAGTTCGCCAGAGAGTTCCTGAGCCTGTTCGCTGTCCTTCTTCTTTTTGGAACCGTATAGATGGTTGATTAGTCGGGCAGTCTCACCTACCTCTTCCACCAGTCGAGCTAGCATTTCGTGCGGACTCCAGTATCCCTTACCAACGTCCGATACCCAATCGTCAACCTGTTGCTGAACTTCTCTTAGAGTGTAATCAGCCATCGTGCTACCGTCCGCTCCACCAGTTAAGAATCTCTCGAACTACACCACTCTTTCCCCGACAAGAAAGTGATAGTACTTCACCAATTAAGACACCATCTTTTTTCAGCTCTGAGATAATCTTGCTCAAGTCATGACCCATATATCCTGTAATCACAGCTATCAAATCACAATTATTTATTTTGTTGTGTACAGTGCTGCGATTCACATACGCCTCACTGGAGGGCGCAACTTCAACAGTGTTCCCTAGGCTGTAGCTTTCTTTCAATTCACGGATTAGTTCTCTTCGAGTTGCTTCGTGTCCGCCGACTAGCGCCAAGCGTAGCGAAGATAAATTAATTGTTTCTGTTGTCGTATCGTCCTCTAGGAGAGGTTGTACTCCCAATAATGCGGTTTGAGCGTAGCACTGTTGACGATACTCATTAACCTCTTGAACGAGTCCGGAATCGAGGAACCATAGGGCACGTATCAAACCCTTTAAAAAGGCTTCCTCAGACCGCTCATAACGAACTGCTTCCTCAATCTCGGCAAAAGCAATGCTCTGGTAATCATTGATTAGAAGCGACCGTAGTTGAGGAAGAGTACTAATGAAGGGTTCGATGATTTCAAGCAGCTCAAATTGCTGCTTGAGGTTAATTTTTCTTTCCTGAACTTGAGTTCTTAGTTTGGTCAGTACTTCTGCGAGTTGTTCAAAACGATTTTCATTTGCTAGCCATTCGAGCCAATCCGCATAAGCATTGATTAATTGCTCTGTGTCATTAAGTTGTGTCCGAAGAGAGAAACGGCGTTTTAGTAATTCTGCCTGTTTTGAAGTGGGGAGGTGGCGAAGATTGCTCCAGCCATATTCCAGACAGCGATCGTAATAGCTGATAACTTCTTCGTCAGAGATATCTCCGAAACCACCACCGTCTGCGATTTCTGCTATATGCACGTAATCCTCTACTGCGAGGGTGTCAGCAGAAGTTTCCAGCAAATCTTGATATGCAACAGCCGCTTGCTCTAACTTTTGACGGGATGCCCATAAACGAGCTAATGGTAGCAGTATTTCGATACTACGGTTGTTTGCCTTCCATGCTTTTTCTAAACAGGGAAGTGCTTGTGGCTCCTGTCCTACCCGATAAAGTGCTGCTCCCCGCAATCCTGCCAAGGCAGGTGAAATGTCTTCTGAATCTGGAATTAAGTCAATTACTTCTTGATGACGATCACTATTGAGTAGCAGCTTGCCATAACGGATTTTGACTTCTTCTATTTCTATCGGAACGGATTGATAAAGTTCTATAGCTTTTTCAGTATTGTCAGTTACTGCATAAGATTCAGCTAAAGCAAGTATTACATTAGTAGCCTTTGGATATTTTTGCTTGAGAGACTCTAGCTGAGAAATTCGCTCGGCTGGTTCAATTTCTAATAGCTGCGTTAATCGTTCGCTTAATGGTAATGTCGCTCCTTCTACGGTTGGTATAGGTTCTTGAGGAGTGAGAGTTTGATGCAGTAGTTTTCGCACACTGTTGGCTTGACGAAGCCGTTCCAGTTCGGGGAGAAACTCCTGAGCAATTAGAGCCGCAGCACGCAATGATTCTTGATTATTGGTTTGTTGATAATGTTGAAGGTGAGCCGTTACCAACTGTTCTACCAGTCGTCCAGAAGTGGGTAAGGCTAGAATCTCAGACCGTTTAGCTTTGCAAAGTTCAACTATCTCTTCAATTTTATTGGTTCGGTAATAGAGAGCAATGAGTGTTCGGAGAGCATTGCTGTCATTGATATTAGCCTGCTGAAGCAATCGTTCTTCGATTTGTGTAATCTTTCCAGCCGCGATTTGTTGCTGGAGACGAGTTGAGTCAATTTCTTGGACTGAACTGGTTGGACGAGGAGAATCACTATTGAGTTGTTTAACAACTTGGATAAATTGTTTTTGCCAGGATTTAAAGTTTTGTGTCGCCTGCACCTGCTTCTGAGTGTAATTCGTGCTGATTTCTGCCTTGCCTACACTGCACAACACTTCAATTTTTAGCATTGCCTCGCGAAGTCGAGTTTCTGTGGCTGTGACGAAGAGGAAATGGGTATAGTTTAAAGAGTTCAGGTTATTTGGCATCAAACGGCTGACCCAAAACCCCTCTTGGCGCAATGTCCGGTGAATCTTCTCAGCCTGAAGTTGATTATCACATTTGAGGCGCAATCCAACTTGGTTGTCTCCCCCTAACTTGGATACAATTTCGTACTGCATTAGAGCGGTTCCCCCTGTTCAAAATACTGTACGCAAATTTGCCGGAGTTGGGAAATATTGCGCTCGTCATGGTAATAGGTGTACAGCTCAATATTCTGGTTAACTCCCCCATTGGTTAAATTCAAGGAACCGTCAAGAGCGCCGTAACGACCGACATATGCCTTGGTATGCAATTCGGGAAGCACTCTTACCTGGATGCGAGGATTGCGCTTACTGAGTTGTTTCAACCAAGAATGGTATCGTTCTTCTTTTTCATCAGGGCGCACAGTGATGCAAACATCACTTCCGTTAGTAGCAATTTGATGTAAAACGTCGAATAAATGGAGTGCTTCTTGTTTAGTTTCTACAATTTCTTGGAAGGAAACATAGTAGGGATTGTCTAAACGGAAATTCGTGACCCACGGGGAGACAATCCAAAATTTGTAGTTGCCTCCTAACTGTGAAGCCAAAACCTCGTTGAGTAGGAAGTTATAGAACATTGCCTGACCGCTAGGTTGCAATTTAGTTGATTGCTTTGCCATAGAGGAAACCTCATTCGATTGGGCGAATTGTTACTTCAACTACAGGGGATTCAGTTAACTTTAAGTGATTAGGGTATATTGTTTGGATATCGGTAATCATGGGGTAGACCATGCCAATATCTGTATCAATTCCTGCATCTGTTAGGTAACTGATAGTGGTACATAGGTCAGCGAGGTGAGCGCTTTTTACCCGCAGGTAGATTGCCTGACAACCCTCTTCAAGTAACACCCGTATGCGATCAGGTACAGAAGCCGCATCAGCAGAATTATCAACCTCTAAGGTTTGACGGGTGCGAACCTGCTTTAACCATTCTGTCAGCAGTGGTCGGTTAAGGAGGTTGCGGCTTAAACCTGGCGACTCGATATCACTACTGCGGTCATCCAAGCAGCTGGAGCAGTTACAACGGCAGTTCAAAAGCATTCGGCGTTCAACCGCCGCTTCAAATGCTTTACGCGCCTCGGCTTTACCTGCCTCATCTTCATTTGAGGAAACGTACTCAGTTTCGTAAAGTTTCAGGAGGCGTCTCGATTCTGGGTAGGGGGATTGCTGCTGTTTGGTTTTGATAATTTTACGGTAGAGCATTGCCCGTGCTTCTGTAAAAGAAGGGTCACGTCCTAGCTCTACAGCGCAATCGGGTAGAAACTCATGATTGATTTCCCGAAAGATGCGCCAGTTGACTAAAGGACTGCCATCTACTTCCTGAGTATAGTCGGGAATAAAAACTCGTAGTAGGGACTTAAGTTGAGCTTGGCGCACAGGTACACCCAGTTGACAACGTACCTCTGCTAGTAACCTGTCGATGCCAATTTGGCGATCGCTAGACTTTCTTGCTGTTGTAATTGCCTGTACCCAAGTTTCGCATTGGAGCAACCATTCCTCTGATTGTGACAGCAAGTGGCGCAGGAAAGCTTCCTCTTGAGCTGTAGGACAACGAGTCATTTTGTTAGCCAAGGTTGTCCA
Source organism: Coleofasciculus sp. S288 (assembly GCA_020216575.1). GTDB lineage: Bacteria > Cyanobacteriota > Cyanobacteriia > Cyanobacteriales > Coleofasciculaceae > JAIUYC01. The sequence goes on from JAIUYC010000024.1 coordinate 3,956, forward strand.
AAACTGATCGGGTTGCTTGCGTAGGAGGTCGTGAGTTGCCCGCATTACGCCAATTCCACCCATACCAATTTCATAAAGCCAGATGCGGTCAGCCGCACATTCTTCAAAGTCAGCCTTCAACTCAGTCCAGACTGCCACATAGTTGAGTGCTTCAACCCCAGCGACTTCCTGAGCCACCTGTTTGAGGGCTTGAGTCAGGCTGTATTGAAAACTGTCCCGCAGATATTGTTGATAGCATAAACCGGAGTTGTAAACTTCGGCATACAAATCTAGAAAGATTGCCAGGTAATTATTATCACTTTTTACCAACTGCCTGACAGCTTCTTGTTTCTTTTTGGATAACTGGTGAACTTCATTAATCGCTGCTGTCAACCAACCCTCAAATTTATTATTTCCATGAATCAACCAATCGTTGAGTCCCTCTACAGTTCCCTCCTCCCGACTACACCATATATCGGCTATAGTTAGCAACACGTTCACTAGATTTTCGGCAGCAAAATAGTTTTCATGAAATTCAACCGTCAGATTGTTAATAAAGGCATGACGAATGGTATTTGATTGAAGATTAGCCTGAGTTGAAGCCGACAGATTTAGTTCTGCCAAGCGATTAGGATTGAGGTCAATACTAACTCCATCTGTTAGGAGTTGATACCCTAGAGCACAATGGGTAGGTTCCTCTTCGTTGACCTGGAAACCTACTACTCCTCGGATTTCATCAGTGGAAGAATTGTGAAACTTGATGGTGTACTCACTCCCCAGAATCACGCGCCGGACATCGAGTAAATTGAGATTTGCGGGTTCATCACTGTAGAGTACAATTCGTTCAACCAGTGCTTGACCCAACGGGTCACAGGTGAGGCTATTGTGACTAGAAGTAAAAGTATAGGCTGGCGTAGGGGTATCCCGTACTGCTTTAATAACTACAGCACTAATGGCATTAGCTGAGGTGGAGTGCGCCAGTTCTTGGGTATCTTGCGGAGCCTCATTAGAGTCACGGCACTCAATCAAATCCCCTGTCTCTGGATTACACCGCCAATATGATGAGTTGTGGTCTTTGCTGAACTGAGTCGGTTTAATTTCCAGGGGACGATACAACTCTAGGTGGTAGGTACTTGTCAGGGTAATGTCAACTTTTTTGAGCGCCCGACGGGGTAAGTTAGCAATATTGGGTGGATTGTCAATACGAGTAAATGTGTAATATCGACTAATCGGAATTAGAGTAGGTTCTCCTTCAGAAACTTCTAGGGGTATCCAAGTTGAACCCTCACCGCCTCGAAAGGTAACATTTCCAGGTATGGTTTCGCTTATTGCTAGGCTGATGCTCTCGGGCTTTCCTTTTTTATCCGGGTTGTGATTATCAGGACGATAGTCAACTCTTACCTCTGGCAAGTTAATGTCAGAGAAAAGGTTTTCTGGCAGGTGTTTATCAAGTCGTTCGCGAGCTTCAACGTAAGGCGCATTTTCTTTTTCAAATAAAGAATATACTCTCTTCATTAATCCAGCGTGGAAGATGCTCCATAGTAAACCCTCTGGGTCAGAGCCAAGCACTCTGACTATGGCATCATCAGGAATGGCAAAGGTTCTTTTGAGGTAGTCTTTGAACTCCAGCAACACGCCATAATCTGCTGTTTGCTCCATCAGGTACTCATAGCCTTGGCAGGATAATCGATCTAGGTCAAGTTCAATCCCTAGACCATAGGCTCGGTAAGCTAACCAGTCGAATAAGGCGTAAAAACCGTGAATTCTTTGGAGATAGCGATTCTGGGGATTGAGGGGAAGTTTCTGAAAAGTTGGGTCAGTTAGTAAATGTTCGTTGCGAAATAGGAATAGGTCAGTTGGTTTATAAGGACTAAGTACCGTCACTACAATGGGTCGAGTGCCAACTTTACGACCACCTCTGCCTTTGCGCTGTACAAAACTGGCGACGTTAGCCGGAGCTTGATATTGAAGAACGCACATTAAATTTTCGTCATCGTAGCCAACCTCTAAGGCGCTGGTAGTGATTACTAGGTCATCGAAGTCTTCAATGGCAATGGCGCGATCGCTACCCGATTTTCGCTTAATATTCAGAGGTTCTCGACGTGCCTTTCCTGGCTGACTAAGTACCCACCAGCATTCGCCAGCTTGGAAAAACGGACAATTCAGGTCGGGTTGACCACTACTTTCACAATTACAATTACAGGAAAAATTTGAACCCAAAAACTTAGGAAAGAGTTGCCGATTGAAAGGTGGAAAGCGATAGACATACAGTGGAACATATTTAATCTGCCGCTCGGCTACGGAAGTTTTTTGCTCTTGATATCTTTGTCTAGCTCTACATTGCTCAGGCTTCACTTTTTCAGCATCCTCTATCTGATAAAGCCAGCGACCAACAAGATCTAGAGATTGCACAAAGCCAAAGGTACGATAGCGACCTTCAGGCGGCTGTGGCATGGTGTGTAACACGCACATTGCCGTCTGAATTAAGGTGGAAATAATCGCAGTATCTTCGTTTTCCTCAGCCCGAACGAATATATATCGCTCAGCGCCAATGGTTTGCATCTCGTCATGGGCAGGAGTTACCTGTTTAATCCGAGTAACAGGGATGCCTGATAATTCGGAGAGGAATTGGACAGGTTCAGCAATAGTGGCACTCAGCCCCACAAATGCTAAGTTATTTTGCTCGTTGCGTTCGCGCTGACCCATCCGAATTCGAGCCATCAACCGTCGCAACAAGAGTGCTACCTGAGACCCAGACGTGGAAGTCTGTAGGTGAATCTCATCTAACATCACCACTGAGGGCGCACAGAAGGTATCAGTCCCGAACAGGTACTGGTACTTTGTGGAGAGCAAGCGTCGGTGCAGAGATTCTGTCGTTGCAATCAGTAAGTCAGGTGGATGTTCTTTCATCACATCCCTGGCAAACTGGATGAAAGGATATTGTTTATTACAAGCAGGACAAACTAAACTTTGAGATTGGCTAGGATATACCAGAAGTCTTTGCTTCCCATCATTGCAAGTATGACTTGCTGTGCCGACGCAGTAGGCAAAGGGAGAGAGATACCCCCCAGACTCTTCGCTGAAAGTCCAACCTCGCATTTTGGAGAGTTGCTGCTTGCGGCGATCGCTTGTATCTTGAAAGTCCCGCACCTGGTAGACTGCTGCCCCACTCTCCACCCCAATCGTCAGTTGTGGAAGATTATGTTGGACTAGCAATTGATTGAGGTAGAACAATACCTCAATGAAATCAGTAAGTTGATTTTCAGATAGAGCGACTCGCGGGTAAATACAGATGGCTTTGACCCCTTCTCGTCCCCGCAAGCAACGCTCCAGCAGCATCTTGGCGAGTATAGGGAGAAAAAATGCATAGGTTTTGCCAGCACCCGTGCTAGCTGTTACCACAACTCCCTTCTCAATGCCCTCTTGTGCATCTAATTCTACGACTTCCAAAATCCTGTGTAAGGCTCGCTGTTGAAAGCCACTCATTTGACGTAGCTTTTTCAGCCTCGTTGTAATCACTTCTAAAAGCAAGTTGGCAGTCTGCTGTTGGAAGCCACTGCCGTTTAGTAGGGGGGTGAGGCACGTCTGAACTGGAAGATTTCGCCGAGGCACTCGACGGGAAGCGACGCTGAATTTTACATCTGCCACTAAGCGCTTACTTTTGCTGATGCGATGCTTTTCTTTTTCTGGGTTATGGAGAACAATCCGTTGGCGTAGCTTTGTTAGCAACCGTACTGTCTCAGCAATTCGACTGCGAAAAACCCATTCAGTTGGTGAGTCTGCTTGGTTAAAGCGAATAATCTGCAAGTCGTTGCCGAGTTGTTGCAGGGCTTCGCCTATTGCTTCTGTCTTCTGTTCAGCAGCCAACTGGATATCTTCTGAAGGCTGAAAGCTTTCGATGACTTCAGCCCCAGTCATCGTCACATCGTATACACCGTAGGCAACCTGTTCGGCTTCGCGTTGCTCAATGAAAGTCAGAACTTCATCAGCCAGTTGCTTGAGGGTATCAGAGTTCAGGCTCATTATCTTCTAGACGGTAGGGGAGATGGGGGCGAGGTAATTTGTGAGGCGAGCTAATGTCATAGTCGCCACCGTCTAGCTGTCGTCCATTCTTCTTTTACCCATGTTTGAGCGGGCAACTCTACGATGCTCTAGTAACTCACCCAAGAGCTGACTTTGCTTGTCAGGGTTCTCCCAATCATTGATGAATCGTTTCAGGGCGACGCTAATCATATCCTGCACAGTAGGTGCAGCACTTTGGTGTTCGCTTTCTAGTGAAAGCCTGATTTGACGCAGCGTCTCGTAGAGTTCACCCGGTACGCGGACTGTTGAAGACAAGGTTGGATTGCCTGAAGGGGGTCTCACGCATTCTAGTCAGCTTGACAGAACCCCTGCTACCATGTATGCATGACTACAGGGTTGAGCCACGGGTTTTGCTCCCCTAACAAACAAATCAACAATGGAACTTGTGCTTCGAGCTGTACCTGTTTGTCGGGGTTTGCAGGGTGAACATCAAAGTTATGTTGGCACTCTGTTCTTTTGCGATGTCGCCCGACTGCTAAATGACGATCGCCTTTATGTTCCCAATGAGCCAGATTTGCCAGACTTCGCCCAACGCAAACCCAACGCTACACGAGTCAAAGCGATCGCTCGATATATTCTGGAGACCTACCAAGACGGGACGACATTTTTCCCGCCAATTTGTGTCAACGTTCAGCCACCGCCGATCTACAGAGATGGGAGTATCTTTCTTCCTTACCACTCGGTTACTCTGCGCCTAACAGACGGGCAGCATAGATGTTTTGGTATTCGTCAAGCCCTAAAGGATATCCAAGTTGAACAGTCTGAATATCTACCTATCCTTTCCCAGCTTGAGATTGGGGTATTGTTATATGCTGGGCTGTCATTAGAGGAGGAACGTCAAGCCTTCCGCGATCAAAACCTTCTAGTCCAAAGACCGAGTGTATCGCTCTCTCATGCTTTCGATCAGCGCTCTCCTGCGGTTTTAATTGCCAAAGACTTGATTAAGCGAGTTCCTCAGTTCCGCAACAATGTGGAGATGGTCGAAAACGGCTTGGGCAAACACAATTCTAAGTTAATGACACTGTCTACCTTGGTAACAGCTACCCGACATATGTTCCCAAATCTAAAGTCTAAGAAGGATTTGGAGCCTAGAACTGATTGGGCAGCAACGTTTTGGGCAGCAACGGCAAGCGTTCTACCTAATGACCCTTGGAGAGTCAGAACTAAAGAAGAACGTTCTGTGCAAAGACAGGAGTCACTGGCAGTAAGTGCGGTTGTGTTCCAGGCTTTGGGAATGTTGGCTCGTGAACTCTACTTAGAGGGGATACCGGAGGAGGAGCTTGTCAAGTGGTTGGCTAGATTGCAAGAGATAGACTGGCGGCGCTCTAACGAATTGTGGCGTGAGCGAGGAGTAACGCAAGTTGGCGCAACGGTCGAACCTATTATTTCCAATACGAAGACAACAGTGGATGCGTGCCATAAGGTACTGCGTGAGTTTGTCGGTATTGCTCCAGTGAGTGGTGTTGTTTGAGTAGAAGTTTACTCTAAGCTTCCCTGTTAGAAAGGTACGTGAATATCAATTTGAAATATTGCTGCTGAAGCATTACTAACCCACCCTAGCTCATTAAAAAGTTTAGCTGCCTGCATACAATCATCACTTGCTTTGCTATAATCTGCTTTATCTTCTAATCGCTCAGAAATTCTGCAACAGTATATATAGGCTAAACCCCGATAGTAGTAAGCTAAAGCAGAAAGTTATTGCTCCAGATACTGCCGAATTTTACGCAGCATACTTGCACTGCCTTTACTATTAACCAGGAGAATAGGGGAAAGATGTGAGGGGCGATTTGCCTCAATAAAACCTGTTGCCGCGTGTTTGGCACTTGCTGTTACCATCACAACAAGGTCAGAATTTCTCACCCACTGACGAAGCTGATCGTTACCTCCTTTGTCATGGCTGAGGTGGACTTTGACCCCTTGGCAAGCGGCTTCCAAAATGCTTTTTACCCTTAATGCTGCCGATTCGGTCAGGGTGTAGATGAGAACGGATTTATCCTTCAGTTTTTGGAAAATATTCGCCTCATCCTCAAGGCTTTGCTCTACCAAACTTGCTTGTTTGCCAAGCAAATCTGGGAGCGATTTTTGCAAGTTCAAGTCATTAACGAGAGAGCGAAAGACTCCCCATTGGTCTTCATCAATGCGTCCTGCAAACTGACGCAGGGTTGAAGCAGCGGCAAAGAGGAGTTGCGATCGCGTTTCCTTCACCGGACAGGGATACACTACTAGCACGTCGAGAAAGTCCAGCACCCAATCCACCGTTTTTGGCGCGGCAAACTGATTCCACAGGTCGATCGCGTGACCAACGATATCGATATACTTTGCCCTATCTATGCCTAGAGTTAACAGAGCGATCGCTAATTCATTGAACAAGACTAAATCGGCATCTCCACCCTCCGTACTGAGAACGAGCAAGTCCAGCAGCGAGTTATAAAGGGTGAGAAACTCTCGGCGGGGAAATTGCTCGTCTTTTTGGAAGAATGCCAGCAGGTAGGGAAGGGCATTGTGGAGGACAGTCTCGGCTTTTGAGCCAACTTTATCCAGCAATTCGGCGAACTCTGCCACTGCCCCTGGTTCTACGAGTAAGCTGGTCGCATCCCACTCGCTAGACCCTTGGCGAGCAACATAGAGCGCCCGTTCCCAATTCGGGTCTTTATCGAGCTGGGACAGCCACTCTAGCCAATTGGTCGGGACTGATTCAGCGCTGGGGGTATCCTCAGTTACCGCATTCTGACTCCCCCGCAGTTGGGCAAGATAATTTTGATTCCAGCGTACCTTCTGCAAGGCGTTTTGGTCGTCGGGGGTCAGCTCGTCGAACGCCTGCAACGCAGCTTTTTCCGCTGCCAAGGTTTGCAACTCGTAGGCGCACTGGAGGAGCAGGCGAACTTTTTCCTTGGACGGCGGCGCATCACCCAGTAGTGAAAAGGCTTGGTCGTAGTCTCCGTCTTTTGATAGCTGTTCTGCTTGTTGTAAAGGGTCGCCCTCGCGGGGTGGCGTGGCATCGGGGAGCAGTGCAGCTAGCCTTTGCAAGTAGCGGCGGTGAGACTCATCAATTGCGGGAGTCGCTAGCAGTTCGTCGCGGAGAGCGGGTCGCGGTGATTCTCCTCCCACTGCCAGCAGCATGAACAATTTCAGGACTTCTGGGAGTTTGCTGCCAGCACGGACGGCGAAGAGGTTGCTGTAGCGGGGGAAAACGACTTCTCGGAAGTAGGTGACGGCACTGGTGGGGGCGTTATTCTCTTCAAATTGTTGGAGTTGAGTGCGGTATACTGCCTGGAGCAAGGCTTGGGTGACGGCAAAGGGTCGGCGAACTTGCAAGAGGTTGGGCAGTTCGGGGAGGTCGAGTAATTCGTTCCATTGCTCTAGTTCGGCTAACAGTTGCACCCGTAGAAATAGGAGATTGAGGGCATCCAGGCGATGCTGGTCGAGCAGGTATTGCAGTTCTTTTTCGGCAGAGAGGCGATCGCCTGCTTGCAGTGCCATGTAGAAGTCGCGCAGTACCCGACCGGTAGGACGAGGGATTTCTGCACTTCGCTTCACTCTGCGATCGCTCACCCGGCGCATCCGTTCTAGCGCGTCCCAAACAGCAGTGGCACGCCCATGCTGGTCATTTCCGCAGAATTTGACCGCTGCACCTCCGGTGAATTCGTAAACGGCTGCTTCTACGGAGTCTTGAAGATTGAGTTGCGCTCGTTGTCCCCGAAATGTGGAGTAGGTGGGACCGACGAATGCCATCAATTCTTCACTCAAGCGGCGTAATTGGCGATCGCTTTGGGCGATACCATACCAATCGACACCTCCTGTGCGCCAGCGGGGGAGAACGGTTGGTTGGGGTTCAGCTTGGGTCAGTCGTTCTACCCAAGGACGAATTTTGGCAAATTTTCCGCCGCCTTCAATCTGCTCAAGGTCGAATTGATTGCCTGTACCGAAGAACTGTTCTAGGAAGCGGCGGACATCGGTATTGGTGGAATTGGTCATGGCTTCACCCCTCCCGAACGGTTCGCGAACATCACCTGTTGACAGGTGATCGCAAAGCGGTTCGGAACGAGCATCATTTCGGTGGAGTTGCGTCTTGTCATTCCCCAGCGCTAAAGACTTGTTGTGCTGTCAAGTTCAACTCTGGGAACGTTGGGGATTCGATGCGGTTATCCCCCCTGAACTGAGTAACCTGGTACTCACCCTCAACTAGCTGGTAGACCGAAAAAGTGGGTTGCTTTGGATTGCCAATAAACCGTCTACCACCTAACCCCAAGTAATCAACAATCCAATATTCAGGAATGCCCATTTCTTCATAATCCCTGGCTTT